>JAAZAR010000106.1 GCA_012514235.1 Actinomycetota bacterium | reverse complement strand
GCGGAGATCTCCGGCGGCGAGTACATCTTGCCGCCGATCTCCACCGCGGCGTTGCCGTTGGAAGCCTTGGCCACCTTGTACGGCACGATCTTCATCTCTTCGGAGACGTCGCCGTACTTGCGGCCCATGAAGCGCTTGATCGAGAACACGGTGTTCTCGGGGTTCGTGACCGCCTGACGACGGGCGACGCTGCCTACGAGACGCTCGCCGCTCTTCGAGAACGCGACCACGGACGGCGTGGTGCGGCCACCCTCACTGTTGGGGATGACCGTCGGCTCGCCGCCCTCGAGCACGGCCATCGCGCTGTTGGTCGTGCCCAGGTCGATGCCGATGACTTTGGCCATGGAACTTCCTCCTTGCGGGATTACTCGCGCTGAAGCATAAAATCTGAGTCGGATACTGTCAAGTTTGTACCCGGCTCCCCCACTGCCAAACCGGGCAGTCGCATCGCGATCAAGACGCAGGCCCCCAAGAAGAGGAGGGGGGAAGGGCGCGCAGCAGGCTGAGACGTCGTGCGCGCCCCGTGGCACCACAGCACAATGTTTGCTACGGCGCACAAAATGATGTATACCTCCCGGGGTAGGCCGATATACCCCCGGGTGCATCGGCCCTCGGGACGACCATGGGGACTGACTTCCGACACCTGTGCACCTTGAGACGGCGCTCGCCACAGATCGAGCGCCGGTCGGCGTCCTCCCCGTGCTGTTCCCGCATCCGATCACTGCCTCGCGTCGCCTGCGCTGCGCGAGGCGTTGTCGGTCGGCGATCCGCATGAGGAGGGAGGTGATCCAGTGAGAGCGGACAGACCACTACATCCAGTCAGAACCAGCAAGGGGGTGTCGATGACAAGACGACTGCTCGTGATCATGACCGTCGCCGCGGCGCTTCTGGTGCTGGCGGCGCCGGCCATGGCGTTCAACGGCCTGCGCTCCGACTACACGACGTCCGACGCCTGCCAGCCGTGCCACAACGGCCAACTCTCTGGCGTCCCCGCGATCTACGGCGAATGGGCCGAGACGAAGCATGCCGAAGCCGGCGCCGACGACCAGGCGCTGCGGCTGCCCTACGGCAGCGTCTGTCAGGGGTGTCACACGTCGAACTTCGATCCGGCGAAGGCGATCCCGACGCCGACGGCGACCAGCGCCACCGGGGCCGTCTCCTACGGCGTCGCGAACGGCATCCCGACCGAGCCTCAGACGGTCGGCAACGCCGCTTCGTCGGAGAACTTCGTCGGGTGTTCTTCCTGCCACTACGGCGTCCAGACCGGCGGCACCTCCGGGTCGGACCCCAACAACACGGCGCACAGGGCTCCGCTGGGCCTGCTCGCCAACGCCGACATCTGCGGCCAGTGCCACTCGCGGTACTCGTACACGACGCGGACGTTCGACGTGAGCCCGATCCCGGCGGCTCAGCCCACGACCCTGATCCAGCCGCAGATGGCGCTCGGCGGGTACCCGATGCTGGGCACCCCCGCGTCGCCCGGCCCGGGATGGAACCCGGCTCCGCCTCTCAGCGACTACCTCACCGTCCAGACCCCCGGGTGGACGCCGACGCCGAACCCGGCCGCCACGTCAGGCGGCTTCGGCAGGCTGCAGACCTACTGGCGGACGTCCGAGGGCGACAGCCTGTGGCAGCAGTCGGGCCACGACGGCAGTGCCGCGCAGTATCCCGACTGGGCCGTCGAGGGTCATGCCAACGCACTCACTGGGCTCACCAGCCAGTCCTTCTGGCAGTTCATGGATGAGACCACCAAGCAGGAGTGCCTGGAGTGCCACTCCGCCGACTACCGCATCATGAAGGAAGCCGGCGAGACCCCGACCAGCGCGGATGCCCGCTACGGCGTCACCTGCGTCGGATGTCACACGCCGCATCAGAACACCACCGAGGGCGGCGCGTGGGACGAGGAGTGGACGCCGCAGCTCCGTACCGGCTCCGCCAAGACGCTCTGCGTCGAGTGCCACAACGGGGAGATCCCGGAGGGCGCGACGGCTTCGCCGGGGACGGAGATCCATCACCCGATGAAGGAGATGATCGACGGCTACGGCGCGATCGACGTGGCCGGCGCTCCGAGCGTCCACAAGGGTAAGTGCGTCGAGTGTCACATGCCGCCGACGAGCGTCAGCCGCGGCAGCGTGCAGCTCGGCGGCAACCACACCTTCGCCATCATCGAGCCGGAGGTGGCCCTCGAGGCCTCCCCGATCCCGGTGGCCACGGCGGTCGCGACCGCCACGGCGACGCCGGTCCCCGGCGGCACGCCCGTCATCACCGTCACCAACACGGTGACGTACGACAGCATGCCGTACTCGTCCTGCAGCACCTGCCACAGCAAGACCGGCAGCGTCAAGGCGACCCCGAAGCCGTTCTCGACCACGAGGGCGACGCCGTCGCCGGACGCCAGCCCGCTCCGTGTCACCGTCACCATCGACCAGACGGCCAACCAGTCCGCCTGGGGCAACTTCAACGGTGGCGACCGGGCCGTCTGGCTCCAGGACACCATGGAGCAGCGTCAGGAATGGACGAAGGCGAAGATCGCCGCGATCCAGGAGGAGCTCGACAAGGCCGCCTGGCATCTCGGGTACGCCGACACCGATGCGGCGCACACCGCACTCATGGCCATCCGGGCGAAGAACCGCACCATGGCCGAGACCGCCTTCCTCAGCGCGTTCACGAACGTGCAGTTCGTGGAGAGCGAAGGCAGCTTCGGCATGCACAACTGGACGTACTCGAGCGCCGTCGTCAACAAGGCGATGGAGCAGGCGAAGACAGCCTCGACCGGCGTCGTCGTCAAGCTCGGGTACAAGCCGACGCTCCAGCTCTCCAGGTCCAAGGTGAAGGCCGGGAGCGCGGTCACCTTCAGCGGTCAGGTCAAGACCGCCAGGGGCGTGGCCGCCGCGGGCAAGGTCAAGATCATGAAGAAGGTCGGCGGCGTCTGGAAGACGTGGAAGACCGTGAAGCTCAACGCTTCGGGCAAGTACTCCTTCAAGGCCAAGATGACCAAGAAGGGCACGCACCGCTTCCGGGCCCTGATGCCGGGCAACTCCCTGAACAAGGCCGGCAACAGCGGCAGCCGCACCCTGGCCGTCAAGTAACACGGCCGTCGACACGGCGTCCGAAGGGGCGTCGTGAGCGCGATCGAGAAGGGCGGCCCCCCGTGCAGGGGGCCGCCCTTTCTTCGCTCGCAGCCTTGGCCTCCGCGGCGTCAGGAGGCCGTGTCAGGAGTCTCCAAGCCCTTCGTCACACCGACGACGACGCCCGCCGCCTTCCGATTCGGCTGCCGAAACGGCACATTGTTGCCGAACCCTACACTTCCATGGAGAATGCCACTAGACTGTCCCCCGTGAGCAACCCGCCGGCCTTCGTCGGGCACGCACAGTCCCGGGAGCACCGCCTCCCGCGTCTCACGAGAGACGAGACACGTACTGCGGGGTGATACGCACACCGAGCTGACCACGCCCACGCTCTCACCGAGCTACGCACCGCCGCATGCCGTGCATGCGGCGCCCGCCAGTATCCGTCTCGGGACGCTCCCACCCTGAGGTCCCGGCCAAGCGAAGGAGATACGGAGCATGACAGCCACCCAGGTCGACCGGAAGCTCGTCGCCGAACTCACGGAGAAGGAAGAGAAGCGACTGGAGGACAGCACCCCCAAGTCGTTCGAGCTCTACCAACGCGCCATCAAGCACATGCCCATGGGGGTCGCCTCGACCTACCACGCCCGCGACCCGTACCCGGTGTACTTCACCCACGGCAAGGGTCCGCACATCTGGACCGTCGACGGCCAGGAGATCATCGACTTCCACAACGGCTACGGGTGCATGGTGCAGGGGCACGCCCATCCGGTGATCGTCGAGGCCATCCAGAAGCGCGCTCCGCTCGGCACGCAGTTCGGCCTGCCGACCGAGGACGCCATCATCATGGCGGAGCACCTCAGCGGCGCGTTCAAGCTCCCGCAGTGGCGCTTCGTCAACTCGGGCTCTGAGGCCACGATGGACGCCATCCGCGTGGCCCGCGGCTTCACCGGCCGTGAACCCATCGTCAAGATGTTCGGCTCATATCACGGCCATCACGACTACGTCATGGTCTCGATCGGCGTGAAGGACTTCGGCGCCATCGGACCGCGTGACGACTACAAGCAGTTCTCGTACGGCGCCGGCATCCCGCAGAGCTCCATCGACCTCACGGTACCCGTGCCGTTCAACGACCTCGAGAACACGACGAAGCGCATCGAGCGCATGGTCGCGGAGGGCACCACGCCGGCCGCCCTCATCATGGAGCCCGCCATGATGAACCTCGGCGTCGTGCTGCCGGAGCCGGGCTTCCTCGAGGGCATCCGCGAGCTCACCCGCAAGCACGGCATCGTCCTCATCTTCGACGAGGTCAAGACCGGCATCTGCACGGCGCGTGGCGGTTCCGTGGAGCGCTGGGGCGTCGTGCCCGACATGGTCACCCTGGGCAAGGCCGTCGCCGGCGGCACGCCGTGCGGCGCCATCGGCGGCACCGAGGAGATCATGGAGACGGTCAACGACGGCACCGTCTTCCAGGTCGGCACGTACTCCGGCAACCCGCTCAGCATGGCCGCCGCGCGTGCCAGCTGGGAGCACGTGATGACCGATGATGCCTACAAGCACCTGAACCACCTGAACGACCGCCTCATCGCCGGCTGCGACGCCGTGTGCGAGAAGTACGACTTCCCGGGCTACACCGTCGGCATCTCGTCCAAGGGCTGCGTCAACTTCGCCAGCGGCAGGATCACCGACTACGAGAGCTTCATCAAGTACCAGGATCACGAGCTCGTCGCCCTGGCCTGGCTCTACAACTTCAACCGCGGCATCGTCATCGCCCCCGGTCGTGAGGAGGAGTGGACGCTCTCCATCACCCACACCGACGACGACATCGACGCCTACATCGCCGCGTTCGAGGACCTCGTCAGGGACGTCAGCGCCTGAGGCAACCAGCGGAGGCGGCCGCCGGGAGCGGCGCCGCCCAGACGGAGAACGGGCGGGCGGCCTCGGGCCGCCCGCCCTTTCTCTCACTCGTCAGAGTACCTGCCGGCCGGCCTCGTCCGAGCCGGTCGCCGCGTCCGGCTCGTCGACGATGTCGTCGAGCAGCTGGCTGATCTCGGCCCACACGCTGTCGCGGTGAGCCCGCAGTTCATCGGCGTCCTCGGCCCGCGACTGCCGCTCGGCCTTGACCAGCAGCACCCCCGCTTCGGCCAGCCGGCCCAGGATGCTCACCACCGTGATCTCCTCGAGGCGGCTCGCCTGCGTGATCTCCTTGACGGTACGCACCCCGTCCACCTGCAGGAGCACCATGAACTCGCCGCGCCCCATGACCAGCGGGTTGCGCGGGAGCGTGTTGTAGTCGCCGTTCCGGACCAGGACTGTCGACGGCTGGCCCAGCATCTCGACCGCGAGGCAGTACTCGCCGCCCAGGGCCGAGATCTCCAGGAGCACGGACTGGGGGTCCACGGTGATGAAGCTCACGGGCTGCGGCTCGGGGTCGGCGACGAAGACGAACGTGCCCGACGTCTCGAGCTTGGCGGCGACCAGAGTGTTGGCGATCTGCCGTGAGAGCACCTCGCGCACGGCCGCCTCGGGGACCGCCTCGTGATCGACGAGGATGGTGCCGAGGGGTCGCGGCCGCGCCTCCTGCTCGCGCAGCGCGTCCGCGAGCTGCGGCTCGCTCACCAGCGAGCGCTTGAGCAGCCGGCTGCCGAGGACGGTGTCCGTGCCGACCCGCGTGGAATCGCGCGTCTCCGCGATGCGGCCCTGCGTGAATCGGATGTCGATGAGCCGCTGCGGACACTCGATGTGCAGGGTCCCCGAACGGCGCGACCTGCCGAGCATCTGCAGGATCTCGACGACGCCGAACGTGTCGAGCGTGCCCTGCATGATGGCCCCGAGTCTATAATCGGCCCCTGTGAACGTCGACCTTCATACGCACACCTACCCTGCCTCCGACTGCTCGCGCATCTCGTACCGGGACTACATCGGCTGGTGCGTCGACAACGCGGTCGAGGCCGTCGCGCTCACGAACCACGGGGACATCTCGGACAACCTGCGCCTCGGTCCCGCGCTGGCGGCGGAGGGCGTGCTGCTCATCGACGGCGTCGAGATCAGCACGCTGTTCGGCGACTTCGTGGTCTTCTCCCCCGACCTGGACTACCTTGCGACGCTGCGCGCCGTGCAGGAGGCGTTGCGGCCGGGTGAGGTGCCGGACCACGCCGCCGTGGTCTGGGTGCACCCGGGCGCCGGCGGCGGGCGCAGCGGCTCCCACTACTACCCCGGCATCGAGCACATGGTCGCGGGAGCCGTCGACGCCGTGGAGGTGTTCAACGGCTCCTGGCTCGGCCAGGACCACGTCGCGATCGCCGAAGAGCTGGCGGCGACGCTGGGGGTGGCGCGTACCGGCGGCAGCGACGCGCACGATCCGGCGGACCTCATGACGTGCTTCACCGAGCTGCCGGACCCCATCACCTCCACGGCAGACGTGGTCCGCGCGCTGCGGCGCGGCCTCACCATCCCCCGCCGGCGCCGCGCGCCGGTGCGGCGCAAGCGCTTCAAGCTCTTCTAGGAGGACGCCATGTGGACGCTCGAGGTCCAGACCCGGCAGCGGGTGAGCTTCGTCGACATCAGCCGCGACGTCGCCGGTCTGGTACGTGACGCCGGCGACGGCGCCGTGGTGGTGTTCGTGCCCCACACGACGGCCGGCGTCACGATCAACGAAGACGCCGACCCCGCCGTGCGCGCCGACCTCGAGATGGCGCTCGACCGCATCGTGCCGGGCGACCTGCCCTACCGGCACGCCGAGGGCAACTCCGACGCCCACACCAAGGCCAGCCTCATGGGCAGCAGCGTGACGGTGCCCGTCGTGGACGGCGCCCTGCAGTTGGGCACCTGGCAGGGCATCTACTTCGCCGAGTTCGACGGCCCGCGGCGCCGGCGCGTGCAGGTGACGTTCCTGCGCGCCTGACGGCCGCGGGCGCCGCCCGCCGAGGCGGCGCCGTCAGCGCCCGAGCACCTGCTCGAAGAGGTGGCGGAGAGGGTCGGCGTTGAGCCGCCCGCCCCCGTGGCGCAGCAGCAGGCGCTCGGCCGTGAGGTGCTGACCCTCGGCCCACAGGGCCTTGAGCCAGTCGCCGGCGTCGCGCGACGCGTACCAGTCCATGCCGAAGTTCTCCTGCAACATGAGGCGCAGCGCGCCCTCCAGCATCCAGGCGCGCAGGTAGCTGGCGCAGTAGAAGCCGTCGTCGACGTCGGCGAGGTAGTTCTCCTCCGGCACGTCGACCTTGGTGGCCGACGTGAGCCGCCGGCTGTACTCGGCCGGCATGGCGTCGAGGGGCCCCGTCTGCGCGTGCAGCCGGGTCTCGTAGGAGAGCTTGGCGGCGTACCGCCGCATGAAGTAGAGGTCGTTGACGGCGGCGAAGCGCACGTAGTCGTCGCTGTCGTCGAAGTCGAGGATGTCCGAGAGCCAGCGGCGGTTGAGCAGCAGGTGCTCCAGCACGAACGCGAAGCCCTCGGTGACGGCGTTGTCTCCCAGGTGCCGGTACTCGAAGGCGAGCTGCGGGCGCACATGGGCGAAATGCTCGGTGTGCCCGGCCTCGTGGAGCAGCATGCCGTAGTCGTCCTGCCCGCCGTGAGGCAGGACCACGAGGTAGATCTCGTCCGGCACGCGCACCGGGGCGCAGAAGGCGCGCGGCGACTTGAGCTCCCGCACCTCGGTGTCCAGATGGACGTTGGGCTGGGCATCGAGGTCGATGCCCAGCCCTGCGAGGGTGCGCCGCAGTGACGGGATGAGAGCGTCCGCCTTGAAGGCGTGGTCGAACCCCTCGGCGCGCCAGAGATAGGGGAGGTCCGCAAAGCTGAGCTCCTTGAGGGTCAGGCCGAGCCGTTCGCGGACCAGGCGGTCCATGACGCGTTCGTACAGTCCCTCGGTGTCCGCCAGGAAGGTCTCGAGCTCGGCGCGCAGGTGGTCGTAGTCGAGACCCCGGACCGTGCCGTACAGCTCCTTGTAGTCGGGATAGCCGAGGTCGACGGCGAGATCGTGGCAGCGGCGCCACAGCTCGTCGTACAGCGGGTTGAGCTTCTCCGCCGTGGCCGCGAGGCGCGCCGCCTGGATGCGCTCGCGACGCGCCCTGTCCGCCTCGTTGCCCTGTACGACGCTTGCCTGGCGCAGGCCGATGGTCTCGCCGTCCACCGTGATGGTGGCCTCGCCCTCGGTGTTGGCGAGCTCGTCGGCCAGGTGCTTGGTCTGCTCGCCCATGAACCCGTCGACGGTGAAGGCGAGCAGGTACGCGAGGCGCAGCTTGTCGTCGTCGACGGCCTCGGCGTACAGCTCCTCCAGGCCGTCGATCGCCTCGCGGGTGAACAGCTCCGGGTACCGGTCGTAGACGGCCGCCGTCTCACATCGTGCCTTGCGGCCGGAGAAATGCTCGTAGTACTCGCGATCGAGCTCGCCGACGAACTCCTCGGCGCGTCGACGGTACTCCTCGAGATCGACGTGGCTCACGTGGGCTCCTTTCGCGGGCCGAAGGCTCGGGGTCCAGGCCGACTCTACCAGCGGGCACGTACCCGGACACCCCCTGTGGGCCTCTCGGGGGTGGACGATTCCCGGCGGCACCACCGTTCGGCGACTCGCGACGCCCCCGCAGAAGAGAGTACACTGGCTGACCATGCCGCCACGCCCCGGAGACATCATCGAGCTCGACGTGACCAGCCTCGCCTACGGCGGGCAGGGCGTCGCGCGGCTGGACGAGTTCGTCGTGTTCGTGCGTGGCGGCGTACCCGGCGACCACGTGCTCGCGCGCGTGACCAGGCGCAGACCGTCGCACGCAGAGGCGCGGGCGCTCGAGATCCTCGCCCCCTCCCCACGTCGCGTCCCGCCTCGCTGCCTCCACTCCTCCGAGTGCGGCGGCTGCGAGTGGCAGACGCTCGCCTACGAGGCGCAACTCGAGTTCAAGCAGCAGCAGGTGGTGGATTCCCTGCAGCGCATCGCCCACCTCACAGACTACGAGCTCGAACCCATCCGTGGCATGGACGATCCGTGGCGCTACCGCAACAAGATGGAGTTCTCCTTCGGCACGGACGAGGGCGGCCGGCTGGTGCTGGGCCTGCACAAGCGCGGCTCCTGGCGCGAGATCGTGGACGTGCAGGACTGCATGCTGGCGTCGGAGCGCATGAACCGCGCGCGCCTGGCGGTCGCCCGGGCCTGTCGCGACCTCGGTCTCCCGGCCTACTCGAGAGAGGGCGACGGCGGCCTGCTCCGCCATCTGGTGGTCCGCGAGGGCCGGTCGAGCGGCGACCTGCTGCTCAACCTCTTCGTCGCCGCCCGCTTCCCCCAGGAGGCCGACCTGGCCGAGCGCGTGCAGGCCGACAGCGGGTGCACGTCCTTCGCCGTCACGGTCAACGAGTCACGCGCCGACGCCGCCTTAGGCGACGGTCCGTACGTGCTGGTGGGCCCGCCTTCGCTCCGCGAACGTGTGGCCGGCGTGGACCTGCAGGTGCCGGCCACCGCCTTCCTCCAGACGAACAGCGTCATGTGCGAGGTCCTGTACGCCGCCGCCCTGCGCCTGGCGGCCCCCGAGCCCGGTCGGCCGTCGGTGGACCTGTACTGCGGGATCGGCTCGCTCAGCCTCCCGCTGGCGCAGCGCTCGCGCGAGGTGCACGCCGTCGAGATCCAGCAGGAGGCGATCGACGCGGCGCGCGTCAACGCCGAGCTCAACGGCGTCGCCAACGCCGCCTTCTACGCCGGCGACGTGCGGCCCCTGCTGCGCTTCCCGCCGCACCCGGCGCTCGACGCGGCGCGCGCCGACGACGGCGACCGGCCGGCGGTCGTGGTCGCCGACCCGCCGCGCGCCGGCCTCGCCCGCAAGGCGCTGCAGCGCGCCGCCGCGCTCGGGGCGGACAGGTTCGTGTACGTCTCCTGCAATCCCACCACCCTGGCAGGCAACGCGGCGGAGCTGGCGGACCTGGGTTATCGGCTCGCGGTGGTCGCGCCGGTCGACATGTTCCCGCACACGCACCACATCGAGACGGTCGCGCTCTTCGAGCGGTCCTGAGGGACGGTCAGCCGGAGCGCGCCTCTCCCCCGCCGCGCAGCTTCTCGAGGATGAGGTCGACGTTGACGGCGAGGAACGCCACCGAGAGCAGGGGTAGTGCCGGCAGCGCCGTCCAGTACATCGCAGCGGAGATGGTCGTGAGGAACGAGGCCACCATCGCCACCGCGCTCCAGCCCGTCCGGAGTCCGAAGCGACGCGCAGCACCCAGGTAGAGGGCGAAGAACAGCACGTCGCTGACCCCCAGACCCGTGTATGCCTCGGAGTACGAGTAGCCGAGCCAGGTGATCGCCACCGTGAACCAGCCGACGACGACGGGCCCCTTGTCGAGGATCGCTTTGGTGGGCCCGGCGGCGACGCTCACGATGTCGACCATCGCCGTCACCGCGGCCACGATCACGATCCAGCTGAGGCGCTCGAGCTCGCCCGCGATCCAGATGCCGAGCGCCCCTGCGAGCACCACCTTGGCGACGTTCGCGGCCGGCACCCACCCGAGCCAGACGAAGACCACGGCACACGGGAGGGCCGCGACCGCCACCAGCGCCAGCCGCCGACCCAGCGCCGCGAAGGGCAGCATGCCCCAGACGAGCACCGCAGCCGCCGAGAGGACCACCGCAGACGAGACCATGATGTCGACGCGCACCGGGAGCGCCGGCAGCGAGCTGCTGCCGAAGCCCCACGCGAGCAGCACGGCGGCAGCGGCGGCTGGGATGGCGAGGCGTCTCACGAGCGGCGGGCGGCCGAGGCCGCGGGCATCAGTACGGCGGGATGTTGTCGTACCACTCGCCGAGCCGGCGGAAGGCCCGCCAGAAGCCGGCCTTGAGCCGCTGCTCGTCGAGCGAGACGTCGATGTCGGGCGTGACGAGCACCTCGGTGCCCGGCGTGAAGTCGACGATCTCGCCGGGCGTGTACTCGAGCTCCCGTCCCAGCGGGACCTTGGCCGCGTTGAGCGCCGCCACCGTCTCCTCGCCCATCGCCACGATGAGCTTCGGGTTCACGATGGCGAGTTCGCGGCGCAGGTGGTCGAGGCACTTGGCCTCGGGGTGCGACTCCCGCACCTCACCGCACTTGACGACGTTGGTGCCGTAGAGCTGCAGCGGGTCGATCTTGAGCCGCTGGCAGCTCTTCATGAGCGCGGTGCCGGCGCGTCCGAAGAAGGCGACGCCTTCGTGCAGCTCGGACGGCCGCGCTTGGTACTTGAGCAGGAAGATGTCGGCCATCGGGTGCCCCGAGCCGATCACCGGCATCGTGCGCGCGTGACTGCACCGCGAACACCTCAGGATCTCCCCCGTCAGCTCGTTGATCTCGCTGATCGCCCGGGTCAGGTACTTGTCGTAGATCTCGTTGGGCTGTGCCACGCGGTACCTCTCTCAGGGGGTGCTGCTGGCTTAGCTAGTTCGCGTCGCCCGCACGAACTCCTCGCGGTCGACGCCCAAATGGCCGTCCTTCGAGATTATCCGCGCGCTATGCAGGGGAATCCACCTGCCCGTCGTCCTTGGCAGACCCGGCGATGGTGGTCTGCAGGAGTTTGAGGGACTGCAGGTAGATGCGGCTGCGCGGCCGCCGGACGATGCGGCTCTCGGCGAGGGCCGCGACGAAGTCGTCCGGCCCGGTGAAGTCGTCCATGCCGCAGAGCGAGGTGCCGATGCCCTGCAGCACGTGGGCGTCGCTCCCCGCGGCGGCCGGCAGGCGGTACCGCTGGGCGAACCGCTCGGCGAGCTCGTTGAACCCCGGGAAGGCGAGCCGCGAGTTGAACACCTCGACCACGTCGATGTCCGTCACGTTCTCGCGCAGCACCGCCGGGCTGGGGATCGTGTGGAGCCGGTCGAACGGGTGGGGCACGTAGACGATCCCCCCCTGCTCCTTGATCAGGGAGATGGTCTCGGCGAAGCTCAGACCGCCGGGGATGGTGCGTTCGAGGAACAGGCCGATGACCTCGCCCTCCGACGTCTTGACCTCCTCGCCGACGATGACCCGCACGCCGTACCTGTCGGCGATCTCACGGGCCTCCAGGCCGCCCTCGGCGCTGTCGTGGTCGGTGATGGCCACCACGTCCAGGCCGACCTCGCGGGCCCGCTCGAGGATGTCGGCCACCGGCATCACGCAGTCCTTGCTGTGATGGGAGTGGACGTGGAAGTCGGCGAAGAGCTCGCGCTGCTGGCGGCGGCGGCGCGGCAAAGGGTGCCGCCGCCGGCTCGCCACCTCCTCGTACACCTCGAGGACCTCGCCGGTCACACGCTCCCAGTCGTAGCGGCGCACGGCGCGCAGCGCATGACCGGAGAGCCGGCGGCGCAGCTCGGCGTCGCCGAGCAGCCGGGAGAGGCCCACCGCGAGCGCCCTGACGTCGCGCGGCGGCACGAGCAGGCCGGTGCCTTCGTTGACGACCACTTCGTCGTAGCCGGGGATGTCGGAGGCGAGCACCGCCGCGCCGGAGGCCATGGCCTCGAGCAGGGAGACGCCGGCGGACTCGGGGCCGAACGACGGCGCGCAGAACACGTCCGCCTGGCGGAGCAGACCCGTGACCGCCCGACGCGGCACGCGTCCGTGGAAGCGCACCCGACCCTCCCACACCGGGGGCACGAGCCGTCCGTACCGGCGCTCCTGCAGGTCGTTACCGCAGATGTCGAGGGTCGCGTCCCCGTGGGCGTCGCCGAGCAGGCGCAGCGCGCGCAGGAGCACGCCGAGGCCCTTGCGCCGCTCGAGACCGGCGGCGAACACGATCCGCGGCGGCCCCGCTGCGCGCTCCCTGGCGGGGCCGAACATCTCGAGGTCCACGCCCGGCGGGATGACGCGGTAGGCGCCGGGGAAGCTGAGCGCCGCCATGTCCCGCACGGCGGCGGAAGTCGCGATCGCCGCGTCCAGGGAGTCGAAGAGACGGCGCAGCTGCGGGCGCGTGGACCAGAACGGCCGCATCTTCTCGGGGTTGGCATGGAACGTCGCCACCAGCGGGACGGAGGCATGCCGGAGCGCCGACCAGCCGAGGCCGGGGACGAAGGGCTCGTTCAGGTGCAGCAGGTCGAAGTCCTCGGCGCCGAGCAGCACGTCGATGTTGGCGATGAGCTCCGGCGGAGCGGCGATGAGCTTGAGCGACCCGGTGTGCTTGACCGCGTAGGTCGCACCGGCGAAGAAGTACCGGGGGAACGGCTCGCCGGGCAGGAAGACCTTGTCGCGCTCGCCGGTGAGCACGGCCTGCACGCGCCGGTGCGCCTCCTCGACGGCCGGCCGGTCGGCCGTCGGGGCGATCACCGTGACCTCGTGCCCCTCGGCCGTGAGCCGTTCGGCGAGGGCCAGGACCTGGTCGTTCACGGCGGACGGCGTCGACCAGAGGAACGGCGTGAGGATGCCGACCTTGTGCTTCATGCATGCCATGGTACCGCACGCCGGACGGCGCAGGAGCGCCCCGCGACGTCAGCGGAGGTGCGCGTCCGGCTCCCGTACGCGCCGGGGGCGGCCGGGGCGATGCCCCGGCCGCCCCCGGCGACCCGGATCCCGGCGTCCGTCAGCCCTGGCAGACGGCGTTCGCGCCGTAGCCCTCGCCGGCGATGAACTCCTCGGTCATGCGGCGGCACTGGTCGTCCGGATGCTGCACCGGCGGCGACTTCATGAAGTAGCTGCTCGGACCCTCGAGCGAGCCGGCCAGACCGCGGTCGAGCCCGATCTTGGCGCAGCGGACGGCGTCGATGACGATGCCGGCGCTGTTGGGCGAGTCCACCACCTCGAGCTTGAGCTCGATGTTGAGCGGGACGTCGCCGAACGTGCGGCCCTCCATGCGGATGTACGCCCACTTGCGGTCGTCGAGCCACTTGACGTAGTCGCTGGGGCCGATGTGCACGTTGCCGGCGCCCATGTCGTAGTCCAGCTGGCTGGTGACGGCGTTGGTCTTGCTGATCTTCTTGCTCTCGAGGCGCTCGCGCTCGAGCATGTTGAGGAAGTCGGTGTTGCCGCCCACGTTGAGCTGGCTGGTGCGCTCGAGGCGCACGCCGCGCTCGCGCATGAGGCGGGTGAGCACGCGGTGCACGATGGTGGCGCCGACCTGGCTCTTGATGTCGTCGCCGATGATCGGCACGCCGGCCTCGACAAAGCGCTTCTGCCAGTAGGGCTCGCGGGCGATGAACACCGGCACGCAGTTCACCATGGCGCAGCCGGCGGTGAGGATCTGCTCCGCGTACCACTTGGTGGCCTCTTCGCTGCCGACCGGCAGGTAGCTGACCACCACGTCGGCCTTGGTCTCCTTGAGGATGCCGACGATGTCGTCCGTCGGGCCCGGTGCCTTCTCGATGATCTGGGAGAGGTACTTGCCGAGGCCGTCGTGCGTCATGCCGCGGGAGACCTTGACGCCCTTCTCGGGCACGTCGCAGAACCTCACCGTGTTGTTGGGCTCCGTGTAGATGGCCTCGCTGAGGTCCTTGCCCACCTTGTTCTTGTCGATGTCGATGGCGGCGACGAACTCGATGTCGCTGACGTGATAGCCGCCGACGACCGGGTGCATGAGGCCGGGGACGAAGTCGGTGTCCTTGGCGTTCTTGTAGAACTCCACACCCTGCACGAACGACGAGGCGCAGTTGCCCACACCGATGATCGCTACGCGTACTGGATTGCCCAAGATCGGTCTACCTCCACTGCTGCGGTCGCGCCCTGCGACCGCATCGGTCCGAAGCGGGGTCAGGGCGAAGACAGGCGGCCCGACCGGCTCGAGATAACGCGCGGAAGTATATCACGGGCGGAGCTTCACTCCGGGCCGGCGACGGGCGCTCACGGCCGTCGTCCGATCCGGCGGACGGCGGCGCTGACGACCGCCCCCGGCGCCCGGCGCGGAGCGCTCAGGACCGGGGGCTGCCCCGCCCGCTCGTCGCCGGCCAGAGGTCGTCGCCGAGGGTATCGTCCCCGTACCGCTCGTCGCCCGGCGGCGGGGGCTCCGGAAGCGCCGGCTCCCTGTCCTCCAGTCGCAGCTTGCGCAGGACGTGGAGGGCGCGGTGGACCACGGTGGCCGACGTCGCCGCGGCGAGCACGTAGAGCATCCAGACGAGGAAGCTCGTGCCGCCCGGCTCCCACCAGGCGAAGAGGAACCCGAGCCCGAGGCCGACCAGGCGCTCCGGGCGCGACATGAAGCCGACCCTGCAGTCCACGCCGAGCGCCTCCGCCCGGGCGCGGGTGTAAGAGACAAGCTGAGCCGCGCCCATGAACACGAGCACCGCGACGACGGGACCCCAGTCGGCGCCCTCGCGGACGAAGTAGACCACGAGGGCGCCCCCCACCAAGAGTTCCGAGACGCGGTCGAGCGTCGAGTCGAGGAACGCGCCGGCCCTGGTAGGACCGACGCCGGCGCGCGCCACCGCTCCGTCGAGCGCGTCGCAGAGCGAGGCGACGACACCGATGACCAGCGCCCAGATGAAGTGGCCGGTGATGATGAGCGGCACCGCTGCCGCCTGGAGCACCAGCCCGAGGATGGTCATGAGGTCGGCGGTGAACCCCCGGCGCGCCAGAACCGCCCCGACGCGGAAGAAGAGCGCCCGGGCGCCGTCTGTGTAGCGTGACTTGAGGCTTGCCACGTCAGCCGTCGCGCTCGCGCACGGTGACGGCCGACGGCTGCGGCGCCTCGGCGGGCTGCACGTTCATGGCGAAGATCCACGCCGCGAGGACCACGAGCGCGCCGGCGACGGCGTCGATGATGAAGTGGTTGCCCGTAGCGACGATGGTCACGAGCACGACGAACGAGTAGAGGAAGCCGAGCCACCGCGTCCAGCGACCGTCAGCCAGCGCGAACAGCATGATGCCGATGAACAGCGCGTAGCCGAAGTGCAGGCTGGGCATGGCCGCGAACGGGTTGGCCATCATCCCGTTCTCGAGGATCTGCTCCCGCACCCCGTGCAGGAAGTTGATGTCGGCGACGCCGGACGTGAAGATCATGCGCGGCGGCGCCGTGGGCAGCAGCGCGAAGACGATGACCGCGATGAAGTTCATGGCGAGGAACCAGTCGCGGTACAGGCGCCACCGGGAGCGGCGCTGCGTGAACACCCACAGCATGGCGCCGATGATGAACGGCAGGTGGGCGTACTGATAGATCCACACCAGGATCGTCATGAGCGGTTCGCAGGCGCTGATGCGGCCCTGGATCCAGGGTTCCCACCAGATGCCCAGGGCCTTCTCGAGGTTCATGAAGAAGGTGCCGTTGGCGAGGGCGACCGCCTCGCGTCCCTGAGCCAGCGCCCGCGACACGTCGTAGGCGGCGTAGCACGCAGCCATGATGAGCACCTGACGAAGGGCATCCCAACCTCCGTTGGGAGCGAGCGTCGATCTGGCGTCGCTGAGAAGCCTGCCCACACTGTGTCTGAGGCGCGCGTTCACCCTCTTGGACCTCCCGTCAGGTGGACGTCAGGAGCTGCCGCCATATCCTGCGAATGATAGCCGAGCCGCGAACGGGCGGGCAACTGATGCCGAGCGGCCCGTGACGTCTGTTGCGCCGTCCTCGCGTCGCGACGCGAGGACGGCCTGCCTGGTGCACGTGATGTTCCCGCCCGGACGCCCGGCTCCTGCGACAGCGTTCGCGGGCGTGCCAGTCACCAGACCGGGTCTGAAGAGTGAAGCCGCGTGTGCGAACCCCTTCAGTCCGCAGGCAGCAGCGGATTCATCTGCTTCCCCGGGTCCCTGCAGACCGCGAGTCCCTCGCGGGTCTCGAGGTTGCAGCCGTAGATGTCGGAGTCGTCCGCGCCGCGCCGGCAGTCGGTCCAGACCACCCAGAAGCCGGAGATGTCGGGGTTCACCTGGGAGCCACGGGCGTCGCAGATGACGCGCTCCTCACCGGTGTCGAGGTCGTAGCCGTAGATGTCCGCGTCGCGGTAGATGTCGTCGCCGGCGGTCCCCCGGCGCTGGGGAGGCCGTCCTTTCGGATGCCGGTCTGCTCCCAGGCGAGCCAGCGGCTGGAGAGCGCCGTGCACTTCGCCCATGCTCCCTCGCTGAGGACGACCGGGGCGCCCTCACCCCCCAGGCGAGCGGCAACGACTTCGCTCTCCTCGCGGTCGCCCACATCACGGCTGTTCGCCCACACCACCAGAGTGCCCGCGCCGTCGGACGCGGCGGGCAGCGCGAAGCGGTGACCCGCGCTCGTGTCGACGGCCTCCCCGCACCCTGAGGCCAGGCTCGAGGCAAGCACCGCAAGAAGCAGGACACACGCCTCGCCTGGGATGGCCAGCTCATTCCCGACCCTTGGACGCTGATGTCTGAGATCGCGCGAAGATGCCGTCGATCTGCAGGGTACGACCGCTCACGGGGTCGACGAAGGCATCCTCCGAGCAGGCGAGCTCGAACCCCAACTCGGCGAGCATGCCGAGCATGTCGACGCAGAGCAGCTGACCGTCGTAGAGCCGGCACAGGGAGAGTTCCGCCTCGATGAGCACGACCTGGTCGAGGATCTTCTCCGCCCCGGCGAGCACGCGGTCCTCGTATCCCTGCACGTCAAGCTTCAGAAGAACGCGCGAGGACGGCTTGAGCGACTCCCGGGTCACGTCGTCTAGACAACGCACAGGCACGCGCTCCTCCCGCACGTAGCGCGCCTGCGGCGCGGCCTGCAGATGCCGTGCCTCGATCGGCAGCAGGCTGCTGCTCACGGCGTTGCCGGAGACGTGGAGAGGCAGCTCCTCTGCACAGCTTCCGGAGCGACCTGCATGGCGCACCAGGCAGGGTCGCCGGCGGCGCGCTCGGCGAGCTGGTCGAAGGAGTCCCGCAGCGGCTCGAACGAGAGGATGTCGCCGTCGTAACCACAGGCGCGCAGCTTCAGGGCGTAGAAGCCCCTGCTCGCGCCGACGTCAAGGACGAGATCCACCCCTTCCGAGAGCATCAGGCGCTGCCGGCGCCGATCGTAGGGCGACAGGGCGTTCTCGAGCGGCGAACGCCGCCGGGCGACTTCAAGTCCAGCGGCACCGAAGATCCGCTTGACGAGCGCCTTGGCCGGCCGGCTCAAGCGGGATCGCCACGGAGCCTGACCGCTCACCACCAGCAGCCGTCCTCGACCGCCTGGGCGTCCTCGGTACCTCGCAAGGCTTGACGCGCACGGTGTGCCCCGGATACGGGCGCCGGCGGACGCGGCGGTGGTACATGAGGCACTCGAGCCCGAAGCCGCCCATGCGGCCGACCAGAGCCGGCTCGCTGCGGGCGCATCACATCGCCGATCACCGGACAGGGCTCCGTCGGCCCCAGGATGCGGCGGTGGTGGCCGGACGGGAGAGATACGACCCCAAGGGCGCGGCGAGCAGCGAGGACTCCGGGCAGCCGTGCGCTCCAGTGACACAGCGTCGACATCGGAAGGTCCCCTCCGGACTGCTGATGGTGGGCCGTGAAGGATTCGAACCTTCGACCTTGGGATT
>JAAZAR010000129.1 GCA_012514235.1 Actinomycetota bacterium | reverse complement strand
GTTCGCCGTCGGCGTGAAGCTGAGCGGCGGCAGTGGCGAGACGTATCTCATCCCGCTCGAGAAGCCCGACGCGGGTTACTCGAGCACCGCCGAGGCGTCGCCGGGCCAGAG
Organism: Actinomycetota bacterium; assembly: GCA_012514235.1. Taxonomy (GTDB): domain Bacteria; phylum Actinomycetota; class Thermoleophilia; order UBA2241; family UBA2241; genus CAIXSE01. The sequence goes on along the minus strand of JAAZAR010000129.1, from coordinate 1,417 downwards.
CATCTTCAGCCTGGACGGCAGTAACTGGTTCGACACGACGGCCCGAATCGACAGCGAGGCGAACATCTGCCTCAAGGCGTTCGGAAGGATCGCTGGCCACGAGCCTCCCTCGACGACCATCTCCTCGGAACATGACCCGACACGCTGGCACAACCGCGACGTCGTCCTGAAGTTCACCATCACCGGGCAGTCCCGACTCGACGCGCTGCTGTACACGTTCAACCCCAGCAAGTGGCAGGCGCTGGACCTGGCCGACCACATGGTCAACGACGAGGGGACGCGCGCGACGCCCACGGCCGCGCTGCAGGCCAAGAAGGACCACTCCGTGGACGGTGACTGGACGATGTACTACAAGGCGCGCGACAAGGCGGGCCGGCTCGAGTATCCGCAGACGACCTCGATCAAGATCGACACCCGCAAGCCCACGGTCAAGGCCCCCAAGACGGCCAACGCCAGGCGGGGCGCCACGGCGACGCTCCGATACGCGGTCGCAGACACCAAACCCTGCGCCGGCAAGGCGACGGTGACGATCGAGGTCAGGGCCGGGAACGGCAAGGGCAAGCTGGTGAAGACGCTCAAGTTGGGCACCCGGCCCGCCAAGGGTGCCCTGCAGAGCGCCAAGCTCAAGGTGCCGAAGAAGTGGAAGCGTGGTACTTACCGCTTCTACGTGTACGCCACCGATGCGGCCGGCAACGTGCAGGCCAGGGTGGCCGCCAACAGACTCGTCGTGCGCTGAGCTTGTGAGGCGCTCCGGCAGGGCCTGAACGCGACACGACCGCCGGGGCGGGGAGGCTCACCGGGCCGCCTCGCCCCGGCGCCTTGCTCGGCGGTCAGTGCCGGCAGCGCTCGGCCTGAGTCGCGGTGTGTCAACGACGGGACGGACGCGCGGACGGCCGTTGCGGCGCGCCTTCTCCCACTTCTGCAGGCAGGCCACCTCGCTGAGCGCCGTGCCGTCCTCGATCTCGCCACGCAGACAATCCTCCTTCTCGGCACGTGGACCTCGCCAGAACCGTGGGCTCGCCGGCGTCGGCACGCACCTTGCTGCTGAACGCAGCGAAGCCGGTCTCGGCGATCCCGGGAGTGGGGCGGATCGCGTCCCGGACGACGAAGTCGATGATCACCTGGAGAACGACACGACGCACGGAAGTGCCGCTGCGTCGCCGCCACGGGACTTCGCCGAATGTGCCGATCGACAGGGCTTGGTGGGCCCAGCAGGACTCGAACCTGCGACCGGCCGATTATGAGTCGGCTGCTCTGACCAACTGAGCTATGGGCCCACTGCGCACGGGTGCGGCGCCCGGGGTGCGGCGGCGCCGCGCGACCTTCGATCGGCGGCGGCGCCCGACGCTGCGACGGCGCCGCCCAATGATACGCTCTTCTGGTCGACCGCGGGCGGACACGGAGAGCGAAGAACATG
>JAAZAR010000136.1 GCA_012514235.1 Actinomycetota bacterium | reverse complement strand
TGATGCCCACGAGCTCGAAGAGCTCTCTCGTGCGCTCCATGGCCCGCTTCTCGGAGAGGCCCTCGTGCAGCTGGATGGGCTCGGCGATCTGCTTGCCGGTCTCGCGCACCGGGTTCAGGGCGTTCATGGCCCCCTGGAAGATGATGCTGATCTCCTTCCAGCGGATCCTGCTCATGCCGTACTCGGTGCGCTTGGCGAGGTTCTTGCCGTCGAACAGCACGTCGCCGCCGACCACCCGGCCGTTCTCGGGCAGCAGCTTGAGGATGCTGAGCGCGGCCGTGGTCTTGCCGCACCCGGATTCGCCGGCGAGGCCGAGGCTCTCGCCGGGCCGGACCATGAAGCTCACGTCCTGCACGGCCTTGACGTCGCCGGCCCCGAGCTTGAAGTAGGTGGTGAGGTTACGGACGTCGAGCAGGCCCTCGTGCTCGATGCGCTCGATGGGCTTCTTCTGGGAAGCGGGCTTCGCCTTGGTGGCTGACCTGGCCATCACTCGCCTCCCTTCTCGTCGTCCTCGATAGAGCCGCCGACCCAGCCGCCCCCGCCTTCGGGGCGGATGGAGCCGCCGGCGGGCTGGTTGAAGTCGGGCATGGCGTCGTCGGTCTGCACGCCGGGCGTGAAGATCCCGCCGCCGCCGCCGACGCCGGCGCCGCCGACGGCGGCCACTGCCGGCTCGCCACGGGCGGTGAAGCGGTTCTCGGCGGTGCTCTCCTCGCGCTTGCGCAGCTTGGGATCGAGCACCTCGTCGTACGCAGTGCCGATGAACGTGAACGCCAGCACCACGAGGATGATCGCGATGCCCGGCGGGAGCAGGTACCACCAGGCCGGAAGTCCGGCCGCGCCGTTGACCCAGGCATAGTGGAGCATGGTGCCCCAGCTGAAGTTGAGCGGGTCGCCGAGGCCGAGGAACGACAGCGTGGTCTCGGAGAGGATGGCGATGGCCACGACCAGCACCAGGTTGGCGAAGATGAGCGGCATCACGTTGGGCAGGATGTGCTTCTTCATCACGTGGCCGGTGCTGGAGCCGATGGCCTTGGCGCGCTCGATGAACTGCAGCTCGCGTACGCGCAGCGTGTCCGACCGCACCATGCGCGCGGTCCCCGGCCAGCTCGTGATGCCGATGATGAGCACGATCATCCAGTAGTTCTGGCCCCAGGCGGCGGCGAGCACCATCGCCAGCGGCAGCCACGGGATGACGAGAAAGGCGTCTGTCAGCCGCATCCACGCCTCGGACTGCCAACCGCCGACGTAGCCCGCCAGGATGCCGATGCCGGCGCCGAGGACCGTGGACATGAAGGCAGCGAGCAGACCGACCATGAGGGAGATGCGCGCGCTCCAGATGAACTGCGCGAGCACGCTCTGCCCCACCTGGTCGGTCCCGAACCAATTGTAGTAGTACGCCGTCGGCGCATGGTACGGGCCGAAGAGCTCTCCCGTGGCCGGGTCCCTGATCTGCGCGTTGGGGTCGAGCAGCGCATGGTCGGCGAGGAACGGGGCGAACAGCGCCATGGCGACGAAGAAGATGAGGATGCCGAGGCCGACCATGCCCTGCCAGTTGGCGCGGTAGAGCCGCCACACCTGGTGCGTGTTCCACGTGACCAGCTCGGCTCGCTCCGGATTGCCGGCCGCCCAGTACCAGACGCAGAGGGCGGCGATGACGACGACGACCGTCTGCAGCGCCCAGTTGTACGAGAAGTCGTTGGCGCCGGCGGCCCATGCGCCGAGGCCGCCGCCGGCGAGCACGGCCCATATGGCGAGCACCGCGCCCTCGACCAGCAGCAGGACGTTCATGACCTTGGCCTTGCTGCCGCGCACGAGGCCGAGCACGCCGAACAGCACGCACGCGACGGCGAGCACGACCATGACCCACGCCGGGTACGAGCCCACCTCCGGCGAGAAGAAGCCCTTGAGGATCTCAGAGAAGCCGCTGGTGATGGGGACGTCCTTGGGATACGTGAGCAGTTCCAGGGCGCACCACACGATGACGGCCCAGAAGACGATCCAGTTCCGGAATCTGCGGGGGACGGGCTGTGCGACTGCGGCGTCCCGCTCGGTGATGGTGCTGGACCCGTTCATGCCTGCACCCTTGGGTCGAGGTAGTAATACATGATGTCCGCGATGAGGTTGGCGATGATCACCGCGATGCTCGCGATGAGGAACACCGCCTGCATCACGGGGTAGTCGCGTTTCTGCATCGAGTCATACGACAGGAGCCCCAAGCCGGGCCAGTTGAACACGCTCTCGGCGAGGATCGCCCCGGACATCACGAAGCCCAGGTTCATCATCACGACCGTGACGGTGGGCAGCAGGGCGTTGGGGACGACGTGCTTCCACAGGACGGCGTTCTCGCTGAGACCCTTGGCGCGGGCGGTGAGCGCGTAGTCCTCCTTCATCACGCCCGTGATGGAGCTGCGCATGATCAGGTGGTACTCGCCCACGTAGGCGATGGCGAAGGTGAACGCCGGCAGGAACAGATGCTTGAGCAGCGACTGGAAGGCGGCGAACCCGCTGAGCTCGACGCCGGGCTCCTCCATGCGTCCGGTCGGGAACCAGCGGAGCTTGGTGGCGAACAGCATGATCATGAGGAGGCCGAACCAGAAGGTCGGCATCGCGTATAAAATCATCCCTAAGTTCGTGGACACCACGTCGTAGGTGCCGTTGCGTCTCCAGCCCGCGAACACGCCCATGATCATGCCGACGATGGTGGCGAAGACGGTGCCCACCCCCACGAGCAGCACGGTCGGCCAGATCCGCTCGGCGACGACCTCGGTGACGGGCCGCTTCTCGGAGAACGACATGCCGAACTCACCCTTGACCGTGTCGCGCCAGTAGAAGACGAACTGCTGCCACATGGGCTTGTCGAGATTGAAGGTCTTGCGCTGCTTCTCGATGACCGACGGGTCAGTCTTCCCCTTGGGGAGGAGGAGCCGGGCGGGGTCGCCCGGGAGGATGCGGAAGAGCGCGAAGTTGAACGAGGCCACGAGGACGATCGTGAGGACCGCGTTCAGGATCTTCCGGATGAAGTACCGTCGCTTGTCCACTGCAGTCGCGGATCGCGCGCGCCGGGCCCCTGGCGCGGGCGGACCCTTACCCCCTTCTCACATCCGTGGTTGCCGGATTCCTGACGCCATGCGCTTGCTGGTCTGGTCGCCCCTGAAGGCGGGGCGTCATGACTTAGACGGAGAGGCTCCTTGCTTCCGTCGATGAGGGCCTCAGGATATGTGCGCCGGGGAGGCGCAGGCAAGGATGTGTGGCGCGGCCGCCTCAGGCGTGAGGAAGCCGCGCCTCGCGGCCGGCGCGGCGCAGCGTCTCCACCAGACGGTCGAGGGGCAGCGCGTGCACGGTGTTGCCGGCGCGGCCGACCGTGGTGGAGGCGGCCGTGAGCGAGTTGCAGACGCTCTCGGCCGTGGCGTCGACGGCCGCCTCGAACAGCTCCGACATCTCGTCGTTGCTCACGCTCGTCAGGGCGACCAGCTCCTTCGAGACCCGTGGGATCCGGTGGGCGGTCGAGAAGGCCACCATGATCTCGCCGCTGCCGTCCGAAGCGTAGGAACCCGTCGCGGCGAGGCCCAGCGAGCAGCGTGCGGCCATGCGCCGGCACTGGCGGGCAGACAGCGGTGCGTCGGTGGCGAGCACCACGATGCAGGAGCCCTCCCGGTTCTCGACCGGCATGAGGTCGGCGATGGCCCGCCCCACCGGCACCCCGTCGATGCTGAGACGGTGCCGGACGCCGAAGTTGGTGAGCGCCAGCACCCCCACCACGTAGGGGGTGCCGTGAGCGACGGCGACGCGCGACGAGGTCCCGATGCCGGCCTTGAAGTCGTAGCAGGACATCCCCGTGCCGGCACCGACGCAGCCCTCGGCCACAGGACCGTCGCCGGCCGACTCCAGCGCGGCACGGACGTGCTCTTCGCGCACGTGCATGCCGCGCAGGTCGTTCAGCAGCCCGTCGTCGCACTCGCCCACCACGGGCATGACGGCGTCGTCGATCCCGGCGCCGGGCTCGCGCTCGCACAACCAGCGCACCGTGGCGTCGTACACGGCGCCGGCGCTCTGGGAGTTGGTCAGGAGGATGGGGGTCTCGATGAGGCCCCACTCACGGATGGAGCTGATGCCGATGACCTCGCCCACGCCGTTGGCGGCGTGGGCGCCGGCGACGACGCGCCCGTTCCAGAGGTCGCCGTCGTGCGGGAAGACGGCGGTGACGCCCGTGCGGGCGGGCCCGCTGCCTGACGGCAGCTCGGGCCCGCCCCACGAGACGGTGCAGTGACCGACGCGCACGCCGCGCACGTCGGTGATGGCGTTGAGCGGCCCGGCCGGCAGCCTGCCGACGGCGACCCCGAGGTCGCGCAGACGGCAGCGTTCCGGCCCGGTCACGCGACTACTCCAGGATGCCGGCGCGGTGGGCCTTGAGATAGGCGCCGCAGAAGTTGTCCTCGCCGCGCAGGGCCTCGATCGACTTGATCGTCGCCATCATCTGCTTGTTGCGCACGTCGACGATCAGGCCGTCGAGGCCGAGGCCGGCGCACATGGCGACGAAGGTGCGGTTGAGCAAAGCGCGGTTAGGCAGACCGAAGCTCACGTTGCTGAGGCCGCCGGTGGTGCGGGACGGCAGGCGGTCCTTGACCAGCTTGAGCGTGTCCATGGTGACGCCCGGAGCACACGGGTCGGCCGAGACGGCCATGACGAGCGGGTCGATCCACAGGTCCTCGGCGGGCAGGCCGGCGCCGGTGCACAGATCGAAGATCTGCTTGGCGACGGCGAAGCGGTCCTCGGCCGTCGGCGGGATGCCCTCGTCGCTCAGGCACAGGCCGACGACGGGGCACTTGTGCTTCTCGATGAGGGGCAGGACCGCGTCGATGCGCGGCTGCTCGCCGGAGATCGAGTTGATGAACGGCACCTTGCCGCCCTTGTCGATGATGGCCTGCACGCCGGCGTCGAGCGCCTTGGGGTTGGCCGAGTCGACCATCAGCTGGATGTCGGTGACGCCCATGACGATGTCGATGAGCCAGAGAAGGTCGGCCACCTCGTCGCCGCCGGCGACGCCGCCGTTGACGTCCAGCAGACCCGCACCGGCGTCGATCTGGTCCTTGGCCAGGGTCTTGATGAACTCGGCATCGCGCGCCTGGATCGCCTCGGCGACCTGCTTGCGCGTCCCGTTGATCGATTCACCCATCAACAGCATTGAACAACCTCCACGACGATTACCCGGGACGGACTCTGCAGAGTATATCGTCGCGGCGCGCGGAGGAACCAGCGCGGCGGGCGCTCAGAACGCAGAGGGCGCTCAGGCGCGCCCGGGCGGCGGCACGATCCACTCCGGCCGGCGACGGCGGCGCTCACCCCGTCGCCGCTCCATCCGGACCGGCCCGCGCCGCTGCCGGCGCCGGTCGGCGACGCGCCGGTCGAGGCGGACGTCGACATCGCGGCCGTCGAACAGCGCGACGAAGCGCCGGTACAGCCGTTCTCGCACCGGACCGGTCACGAACAGCACGTAGTGCTGCGGTTCCGTCGTCACGTCCGCCGCCATGACCTGACCGTACCCGCATCACGGAGCCTCCTTCACGGAAGGCGTAGCACCGGGATGCCGGGTGGACGAACGTAGCAGTGCCCCGCGCCCGCAAGCGTGCGCGACAGCAGCGGAACACGGCCCGGCGAGGACGCCCGGGGGCGACTCGCCCGGCCCGTCCTCCCGGCCTTCAGCCTCGCTCAGGCCGGCAGCGGGACGAGCTCCCGATCGGACAGGCGCAGCGTCTCTCGGTACCCGGCCGCGCGCGCGTGGCCGATGGCTTCGCTCCATGCGCGGCCCACATGACCGGCCTCGTGCGCGTCCGAGTCAATGGTGAGCGGGATGCCCCGCGCATGCGCGGCGCGGAGCAGCTCCACCGACGGATACATGACGCCTGCCGGGTCGCTGAAGCGGTCGGTGTTGAGCTCGATGGCGGCGCCGGACGCCGCGAGTGCGTCGAGCGCCGTCTCGATCTCCGGCAGCACCCGCGGGCCCGGCCTGTGCCCCCAGAGCCCGATGTAGTCGATGTGCGCGATGATGTCGAAGCGGCCCCACTCGCAGGCGCGGCGCACGGTGCGGTAGTAGGCCGCGAGAAGCGCGTCCGGGTCGTCCCAGCGCTCGTCACCGCGGAGAGACGGGTCGTCGAAGGCGAACCCGTCCACCACGTGGATGCCGAGCACGACGACCTCGAAGGGCCAGGCCGAGAGGTACCGTTCCAGCTCGGCCTCCTGCCCGTCGACGTACTCCGCCTCGAGCCCGACGAGGACGCCGACGTCGTCGTGGACGGCGGCCACCGCCCGCACGTCGGCGACGTAGTCAGCGAGGCGCTCGGGCCGCAGCCACCAGTCGTCGTCGGGGCCGGGCCGCGGCGTGAAGTGCTCGGCGATGCCGATCTCGGGCAGTCCGAGTCCGGCCGCGCGGCGCACGACCTCCTCCACAGTGCCCCGGCCGTCCGACCACGACGTGTGCACGTGGTAGTCGCCGGGCAGGACGGCGCGCGCGCCTCCGGCAGGCACCGTCACGGCCCCTCCCGGCGGCCGTCGCGACGTGCCGGTGCGCCGTCCACGGCGCGCGGCGGCGCGGTCGCAGCCGCGGCACCGACTCCCGCGCCCGCGGCAAGCGGCATGACCGAGGAAACGGGCATGACGAGGGAGACGACGCGATGCCGACTGTGGAGGAGTGCGAATCGAGCCCTCATGCCCGGATCCCCCTGGACGTCCCGGCAGGCGCCACCTCGGCGCCACGGATGGCGCGACGGTATCCAGCGCCGCGTGGCTCCGTCAAGCTCCACTGACAGGGACACTGTCGTCAGTGCCCCGCCGCCGGTACGGCGAGGGCCGGCGGTGCGTGCGCACCGCCGGCCCTCGACCGGACGCGAAAGAGGCGTTGCTCTTCCGTATGACTTGGAAGCGAGCCTCGAGTCGGCTCACATCATCCCGGGCATACCGCCGCCGCCGGGCATGCCGCCGGGCGCGCCGGCGTTCTCCTCCGGCTTGTCGGCGACGATGCACTCGGTGGTGAGCACGTTCTTGGCGATCGACGCGGCGTTCTGCAGCGCCGAACGGGTCACCATGGCAGGGTCGATGATGCCGGCCTTGACCAGGTCCTCGTACTCGCCCTTGTCGGCGTTGAGGCCTTCGCCCGCCTTCAGCGACTTGACCTTGTTCACGACGACCGAGCCCTCGAGACCGGCGTTCTCGGCGATCTGGCGGAGCGGCTCCTCCAGCGCACGGGCGATGATCTGCTTGCCCGAGCGGAAGTCGACGTCGTCCGACTTCTTGTCGACCTTGATGCTCGAGATGGCGTTGACCAGCACGACGCCGCCGCCCGGCACGATGCCCTCCTCGAGGGCGGCGCGCGTGGCGTTGAGGGCGTCCTCGACGCGGTGCTTGGTCTCCTTCATCTCGACCTCGGTGGCCGCGCCGACCTTGATGACGGCCACGCCGCCGGCCAGCTTGGCGAGACGCTCCTGGAGCTTCTCACGGTCGAAGTCGGAGTCGGTCGTGTCGATCTCGCTCTTTATCTGCTTGATGCGACCCTTGATGCCGTCGGTGTCGCCGGCGCCGTCGACGATCGTCGTGTTGTCCTTCGCCACGACGACGCGGCGGGCCCGGCCGAGCTGCGAGACCTGCGTGTTCTCGAGCTTGAGGCCGAGCTCCTCGGTGATCACCTCGCCACCGG
>JAAZAR010000152.1 GCA_012514235.1 Actinomycetota bacterium | reverse complement strand
GCGCCCAGCTCCCTCCTCTGACGGCCGTGGAGATGGCGGGCGGCCGCGGCGCCGCGCGCATGGTCGCCGGGCTTGCTGCCGCCCATGTCCGACTGGCCCGGCAGCATCGCACGGGTCTTCGCGTGGATGCGGTCGTGGTCGGATATCCGGGCCACTTCCTCGTGCCTTTCGGGCGTTTCCTGGCGGCCTATCGTCATGCGCGCCTCGTGTTCGATCCGCTGGTCTCGCTGCTGGACACGTTCGCCGGCGACAGAGGCCTGGTCGACTCCGCGGGTGTCAAGGCCGCCGCGGTGCGGGCCGTCGACGAGGTCGGCTTCAGGCTCGCCGACCTCGTGATCGCCGACACCTGGGTCCACGGCGCCTTTTTCCAGGAAGCCTTCGGCCTCGCGCGTAAGCGCGTGGCGGTGGTGCCTGTCGGGGCCCTGCCGGAGCCGCGCGCCACTGGCGCGGCTCGGGAGCTCGGCCCCGGCGAGCCCGTCACGGTGCTCCAGTACGGCAAGTGGAGTCCGCTCCACGGAGCCGACGTGGTGCTGGCGGCCGCCGAGCTGCTGCGCGACGAGCCGTTCCGGTTCGTGCTCATCGGTGAGGGCCAGCTCTCGGCGGAGCTTCGCGCGTCCATCGCCTCGCGTCGGCTGACCAACGTGGTGTGGCTGGGGCAGCTCCCACCCGACGAGCTTCGCTCCCACACGCTGGGGGCGGACGTCTGCCTCGGCGTCTTCGGGACTTCTGAAAAGGCCGGCCGGGTCGTACCGAACAAGGTCTTCGACGCGTTGGCCTGCGGCCGGCCGGTCGTCACCGCAGACACCGACGCGGCGCGGGAGTGGCTCCACGACGGCGAGTCCGCCCTGCTCACGCCGGCCGGGGACGCGGCGGCGCTGGCCGGCGCCTTGCGCCGGCTGCTCGACGGTACCGAGCGCTCCCGTCTCGGCCGGGCTGCCCTGCAGCTGTATCACCGGTCGTTCACGCCGGCCGCCGTCGCCGGCTCTCTGCTCGGCGCGCTGGAGCGTGCATGACCGGCGCGGAAGGCGCAGGCGGTCTCCCGCATCGCGAGAGCCACAATGCGCCGGTCGAGGGCCCTCCGGGGGGCGCGACGCCGAGGCCGAGTTCGCGCCGTCGCAGGATCGTCCTCCGCCTTGTCCAGGCGGCGATCGTGGCGGCGTCCGTGTACTTCCTCGCCGCCTATCTGGCGCGGTCATGGAGCAGCATCGAGGACTTCGACTGGACGTTCGACGTCGGCTGGCTGGTCGCTTCCGGCGTCGCCCTGCTCGCCTACTACTTCGCGCAGGCCCTGTTCTGGTGGCTGCTGCTGGACGGGTGCGGTGCCCCGAGTCCCTTCTGGCCGGCGGCCTCGGTATGGGGCAAGTCCATCCTGGCGCGCTACGTCCCAGGCAACGTCTTCATGTTCGTCGGGCGCGCCTGGATGAGTCGTTCGCGGGGGCTGGCCGTGGAACGGGTGACGGCGGCGATGGTCTACGAGCAGGCGCTCGGCTTGTGCGGGGCGTTGCTCGCGGTGGCGGTCCTCTTCCCGTTCTGGGAGTACCGCCCGGGTGTCACGGCCCTGAGTCTTCTGGCCATCCCGGTGCTGGTGGCATTCATGCATCCGCGCGTGTTCGGCCCAGTCGCCGGTTGGGCGCTGCGTCTCCTGCACCGGCCGCCGCTGGAGGTCACGCTCTCGTTCGGCAAGGTCCTCGTCATCGCGCTGCTCTTCACCGCGGACTGGTTCGTGGCCGGGTTCGGTGCATGGCTGCTGGCACGAGCGATCACGGGACTCGGCGTGGAAGCGTTGCCGCTGGTGACCGTCGCCTACGCTCTCGCGTACGTGGCAGGCATGGTGGCGTTCATCATCCCGAGCGGCATCGGCGTCCGTGAGGCCGTGCTGACCGCCTCGCTCTCCAGAGAACTGCCCGGCGGGGTGGCTCTCACCTGGGCGCTCCTCCTGCGGCTGTGGGTGACGGTGGTGGAGCTGGTGTTCGTGGGCCTCGTGGTGGGGATCGAGGTCGTGGTCCGTCGCAGAGGGGCGGCGTGAGCCGGCGGCGGACGAACGGTGCGCGCTTCGAGCAGCAGTCCGGCGGCCTGTTGCTCCTCGGCCAGGCCGTAGAGCTGGGTGAACGGGAGATGAGGATGATGATGCGCCGCCGGGCGCTCTACGTCATCGGCGGCGCCATCATCTTCGCGGTCGTCTACGCCCTGCTCTCGTGGCTCAAGTACAGGGCGTACATGGACGCTCGCTATGACCTCGGCAACATGGTGCAGGCCGTGTACAACACGGCGCACGGCCACTTCCTCGAGATCACGACCGGCGACGTCGAGCCGAGACAGATGTCGCGCCTCGGCTCGCACGTGGACCCGATCCTCGCGCTGTTCGCGCTTCCCTGGCTCGTGTGGCCGAGTCCCGTGATGCTGCTGGTCGCACAGGCTGCGATCGTGGCCACGGGCGCGTGGCCGTCCTTCAGGCTGGCCACGCGCGTCACCCGCGATCCGAGCGCGGGAGCGATGCTCGCCGGCGCGTATCTGCTGTATCCCGCGCTGGGCTTCCTGGTGCTCAACGAGTTCCATCCGGTGGCTTTGGCTACGCCGCTCCTCCTCTGGGCGTTCCTGTACATGGAGGAGGGCCGCTGGCTGCGCGCCGCCGTGTTCCTGGTGCTGGCGGCCGCGTGCAAGGAGACCGTGCCCCTCGTGATCGCTTTCATGGGAGCCTACTTCGCGCTCCGCAAGCGTTCGCCGTGGCCGATCGTGGTCACGGCGCTCGGCGCCGCCTGGTTCGCTAGTGCGGTGTGGGTCGTGATCCCGCACTACAACGGCGGCCAGAGCGCCTTCATCGCCCGCTACGGCGACTACGGCAGCGGCGCCGGCGAGGTGGCGAAGAACGCGGTGCTCAACCCCGTCCAGACTGCCCGGGACTTCCTCTCGGCATCGAACCTGAGGTACTGGTTGCGATTGCTCTGGCCGCTCGGGTTCACATCCGTACTCAGTCCGCTCACCGTGCTGATCGCACTGCCCGAGTACGCCCTGAACGCGCTGTCCACGACCGTGTACCAGCGCCGCATCGAGTTCCACTACACGGCGCTGGAGATCCCCTTCCTCTACGCCGCCGCGGTACTCGGCGTCATGCGCCTGTGGCGGTGGCTCGGGGGAGGGTTCCGCAGGGCCGAAGGACGGATGAAGGGCGAGCGCGTCAGCCGCTCTACGCTCGCCCTCCTCGTCCTGGCGTGCGCGCTGGCGGGCAACTACTTCCTGGGGCCGCTCCCGTTCTCGTTGCCTGGAGCGGCCTACGACGGCTCCGACTACGCGAGGACGTCACATGACGTGGCGCTCGATGAGGCGATCGCGCTGATCCCGGACGGCGTCGCGGTCTCAGCCAACAACAACGCCGGCGCGCAGCTCGCTGCCCGCAGGGTGGCCTACATCTTCCCGTACTTCGAGGGGGCTGATTGGGTGATCGTCGATCAGCGCCACCCGTTCTACTACGACAAGGAGGATGAGGCGCTGCATGCCCAGGCTCTCGGCCAGCTCGTGCTCGACCGCAGGTTCCAGTCCGTGTATGCGAAGGACGGCGTCCTGGTGTTCAAGCGCGTCGATGCCGCCGGGGAGCCCGAAAGCCCGCCGGACGCGGTGACCTCCTCGCCGGGGGCGGATGCCTCTCCGTCGCCGTGACGTGCGGTGAAGGCTGAGTCGTCGGCAGCGCCTCTCACGCCACCCAACTGAACACGGCGAACTTCGCCGTGAGCACGACGAGCAGCAGGACCCCGAGCACCACCACCACCTTGTGCGCACGCGGCCGGTCTCGTGTGTACAGCGCGAGGGCGACGTAGAGCGGGAACACGGTGAGCGTGAAGCGGGGATAGGACATGAGCGGCACGTACTTGCTCGGGAAGAAGAGCGGGTACGCGAGTGATGCCAGGGCGAACCAGGAGTAGGCCCCCGGGAGTCGCCGCGCCCCGTACCAGAGCAGCAGCACGGCGGCGACGAAGAACAGCAGGTTGAGCAGGTTGGTGGCGAAGTTGCTGTACTCGGACCCGGGGCGGGGCGCCTCCCAGAGCCAGCGGTAGTACTCGGCGGACACGACGTTGCGCAGGCCCACGACCGTGGACACCACGGCCTTCGTCACGGTGTAGTTGGGCGCCGCGAGGCCACGCTCCCACTGCGACTGGGCGCTGGAGAAGGCGAGCGGCTTGCCGAAGGCCAGTGCCAGGTAGGTCATCCACACGAGCAGGCCCTCGACCACCATGAGCAGGTTGGCCACGTGGGAGTCGGTGTTCCTGAGCTTCCACCCACGGCGCCCATAGTAGTAGTAGGCCATGGGGATCAGCAGGAGCACCCCGGTGCTGCGCGTGAGCGTCGCCAGGAGGCCCATGACGCCCGCGAGCCGCCAGCGGCCTTCGCGGGCGAACACGAAACACGCCAGTGCGAGCAGCAGGAACAGGGACTCCGTGTAGACGGCCTGGAGGAAGAACGAGAGCGGTCCGAGCGAAAGGTAGATGACTGCCCGGCTCGCGAGCTCGTCATCGAAGTCTTGCCGCACGAGGCGCCAGAGGAGCCAGACGCTGCCGGCGAAGCAGAGCAGCGAGATGAGCACGCCGGTGAGCAGCATGTTCCCCTCGAGCAGTACCCCGACGTAGCGGAGCAACGTGGGGAACAGGGGGAAGAACGCCGTGCTGCCGTCGCCGTCGGCGTAGCCACTGGTGGCGATCTTGATGTACCAGACGCCGTCCCAGTGTGCCCAGGGGTTGAGCAGTGACCCGAGCCAGCCGGTGAACACCTCGGCCTTGACGGGGAAGCGCCAGCCCACCGGGAGGCCGCCGATGCCGATAAGGGCGGCCGACGCGAACGCGACGGCGAAGACGAGCAGGCGGCTGCCGATCGCGACGGCGACCGCCCGCCTCAGCGGGCGGCGAGCGTCGGTCTCAGCCGCCGGATCGACCGCGGCGGGTCCCCCGCCGCGGTCCTCGCCCGTCTGACCCGCGCCCGCGGCCTGGCCGCCGGCGTCCCCGGGCAGCTCAGTCGCCTCCACCGGACTCCCCCGCGCCGAGCAGGCCGTCGCTGGCCAGGCGGCGGAGCAGGGCGGCACGCAGGTCGCTCGCGATCTCATCGCGCCGTACCGGATCCGCGGCCCATGCGTGCAGGCGCAAGACCACTTCACCGCCGGAGATGTCGGCAACCTCCACACTGTCCTCCTTGCCGACCGGCGCCGGCGCCAGCGACTGGCCCACCTCGAGCATCGCCTGCGCGACGCGCTCGTGATCGACCTCGAGCGGCACGGAGCATTCCACGGTGATCATGCAGCCGGGTGAGCCCATGGAGTAGTTGTGCACGGCCTTGCTGGCGAACGCTTCGTTGGGGATGACCACCCGTCGGCCGTCGCCGCTGCGGATGTAGGTGTAGGTGAGGGAGATCTGCTCGACCGTCCCGTACTCATCGTCCACGCGGATGTAGTCGTTGAGACGCACGGGCTGCGAGAAGGCGATCATGACGCCGCTGACCAGGTTGGCGATGGGCGCCCGGGCGGCGATGCCGATCACGCCGGCGACGATAGCCGCCGAGGCGAGCATCGCCCGGGCCAGCGTGCTGACCTCCGGGATCTTCAGCAGCGCTATGCCGATACCGACGAAGAGGATGCCGACGAAGACGAGGCGCCGGATCATGATGTACCGCGTGCGCTCGGCCCGGCCCGGCGCCTTGCCGAGCAGCCGAAGCACCGCCTTGTCGCGGCGCGCGAGGATGTAGTCGACCACGCGCGCCACGATCACCGCGATGACCAGGTAGAGCAGCGCGGTGAACCAGTCTGTCTCGTAGAAGGCGGTGGCGAGTGGGGTCATCGACGTGCTCCGGCACGGGTGGGCACGGTCACGGTCCCGGAGTAGGTGAAGAGTCCGGGGGCGCAGGCGCGAGCTCCTCGGATGTGAGGTCGTCCCTGATGTCGTAGAGCATACGTCCCGTCCGGTAGTCGAAAAGGGCGACGATGGTGTCCGTCCTGTTTGACACGGTGCCGACTTCCCCCTGTACCTGCCAGATGAACCGGTACGACGGGACGACCGTGGTGGTCACTGTCCGGCCGTCGATCGGATGGTCGAACGTGTAGGGCTGTTTGCGCCTGACGTAGAGCAGTTGGACCTCTCGCGCGTCGACCACGGTGCCTTTGAACACCCAGTCGGCCTTGCGCAGCGCCATGCCGGACGTCTTCAGCTCCGACCCCCCGGGCACCGCCAGCGCGGCGTAGGCGAAGCTCCAGCCGCGCCACGGATGGGTGAGGAACTGCCCGCGCTGCTGGGGCGCCGTGTACCGGAACGCGACGAAGGCGGGCAGCACGAACACCACGAGCGCGGCGATGACGATAGCCACGGCGAGAAAGCGCTTGTCGCGGAAGCGGATCATGCCCGGGGTCACATTGGCATCCTCCCGGCGCGCGACCGCGTGTGTCAAACGGCGGCGTTCGTGCTCGCGACGGTCCCGTCGTCCACGACATCGGTCCGGGGGAACGTGGCGCGTGCCGCGTCGCGCATCGCAAGATGCGCACTCTCGTCCGAGAGCGGGTTCAGATGGACGAGGATGAGACGGCCCACCGCCGCCTCCGCAGCGAGACCTGCTACCGCCGTCGCCTCACTGTGCGCCGCGTACCCGCGTCGGAGCGGCTCCGGCAGGTCGCGCAGGCCGGGGTCGTCCGCCCAGTACCACGCCTCGTGCAGCCACAGGCCGGCTCCGCGGGCGAACGCGATCGCCTGCGGATCCGGAGGCGTGTCGGTCGCGACGACCAGCTCGTCATCCAGACGGAACGAGACGCTCGTGTCCGTGTGCTGCTGCGGCCGCAGACGGATCGTGTGACCGGCGACCTCGTTCTCGCGGCCGGCCGGCCGCACGGTCACGTTCCTCATGTCCGCGAGGTCCGCCGGGTTGTACGGCCGTCGGACGAGCTCGGAGACGGCGGCCACGGGATCCACTCCGGTGAGCGTCTCGGCCGGCGGGTGCAGCACCAGTTCGCGACCGGGCAGCACCCCCGAGAGATAGGCCAGGCCGCAGACGTGGTCGAGATGGTAGTGACTCAGGAAGAGGTGCACCTCCGAGGCTCCATCGAGCAGGGCGGCGTGCGGCTGGTCCAGGAGCCGACGGAGGCCGGTGCCGGCGTCGAACAGGAACAGCACCGGCCCCTCGCGCACGGCGAAGCACGTCGTCTCGCGAGCGTCACGCGGCATCCAGCCGAGTGTGCCGAGCAGTGTGACATCCATGAGTCCTCCCCTTTTGTCAGCCTTGCCGACCGACCCGCCGGACCGACGGTGCACCCGTGCGTGACGGTACTCGCACGTGTCTGCGGGCAGGTGGACGGTGCGCGGATCCCGGTCAGACGGCGTGGCGGCTGCTCGAAGCCGCTTGCACCGTGCCGGCTTCGCAGGAAGCGTGCCCGTTCATAGCCTCCTCGATGCACTCAGGGCGTGAAGACGGACCACCGCGGCGCCCGGATGCGACTGAGGGAGCGACTCAGTCGGCGACGGGGCGGCCGAGAGCCTCGGCCGCCCGCCGCACCATCTCACGCTCGTTGGGATACGTCATCAACCGGAGGGCTTGGCGCAGACGGACCCAGCGGGCGTCGCTCACCTCGTGATCGTGCTGCGCGGTGTCTCCGCCGGTCGCGCGCACAAGGAAGTAGTGCACCGTCTTGTGGATGCGGCCGCCCTGCTCACGGGAGTAGAAGGAGTAGTCGATGCTGCCGAGTTCCTGCTCCACCACGCCGACGAGCCCCGTCTCCTCGCTGACCTCGCGCAGCGCCGTCTGCTCGAGCGTCTCACCTTCTTCGATGCCGCCCTTCGGCAGTCCCCAGACTGACCGTCCGGTGGGACGGATGAGACAGACTTCGAGGCCGCCGTCCGTGCGGACGACGACGCCACCCGCGGATGTGCGCTCGAATGGACCAGACATGCTTCCCTACCGCCCGCCGCGAGGCGGGCACCGACTCTGCGCGTAGTATAGCGTCCGAACGGCGCTCCCCGGGGCCTCGTCGGCGCGATGAACCTGACGGCAGCCACCGCCGGCGGCTTCACGAATCCCTCCTCGCCCCTGCAGCAGGGACAGCGTCAGCTGCAGGAGCGTCCGAAGTCAGTACCGGCCGGCTTGCAGGGCCTTGTCGGTGTGCGTACCGGGTGGGTGAGCAGGATGCACAGATGGGCAAGCTGACCGACAGCCTTTCGGCTCTGCGCGAGCCGGAGTACCGCAAGCTCTTCCTGGGGCAGGCGACCTCCGTGATCGGGGTGATGTTCACTGTGGTCGCCCTTCCCTTCGCGGTGCTCGAGATCGGGGGGACCGCGACGGACATCGGCATCGTGGAGGCTGCGAACCTCGTGCCGCTGGGCGTGTTCCTCCTGATCGGCGGTGTGTGGGCGGACCGGCTGCCACGACAGAAGGTCATGCTCGTGGCGGACTTCGTGCGGTTCGCCCTCCAGTGCGCGACCGCAACCATCCTGATCGCGGGGGTGGCGGAGGTATGGCAGCTTGCGCTCCTGCAGGTCGGCATGGGGATCAGCGAGGCGTTCTTCCGGCCCGCCTCGGTCGGACTCGTCCCGCAAGTGGTGAGCCCGCCGCTCCTGCAGCAGGCAAACGCGCTCACGAGTCTCGTGATGAGCGGCTCGATCACGCTCGGAGCCGTCTTCGCCGGCTTGGTGGTGGCGGCAGTGGGGCCGGGCTGGGGCATCGGGATCGACGGGCTCACCTATCTCATGAGTGCCGCCTTCCTGCTGCGTCTGCGGCCGGCGGCCTTCCGCGGCCGGCTCAAACAGGCCGGGCGACCCCCCGCCGGCGACGAGGCCGCCGCAGGGGCTGGACCGGCGGATGACCGCTCCGGCAGTCCCAGCTTCGTCCGGGACCTCATGGCCGGCTGGCGCGAGTTCACCAGCCACACCTGGCTGTGGGTGATGGTGGCCGGCGTGGCCGTCTTCCTCTTTGCCATCGAAGGCCCCATCCAGGTCCTCGGGCCGATCATCGCGCGCGACGTCTACGACGGCGCGCGCACCTGGGGCTTCACGTCGGCGGCGATGGGACTGGGGCAGATCGCCGGCGGGCTGCTCAGTCTTCGCTGGCGGCCGCGGCGGCCGATGCTGGTGATCGCCGCCGGCATGAGCCTGGCGGCCGTGCCCGTGGCGCTGCTGGCCCTGCGGGCCCCGGTATGGGCGCTCTACGTGTCGCTGGCGGTCATGGGCGTGGAGTGGGGCCTGTACGACCCGCTGTGGATGACCTGCATGCAGCGCGTCGTCGCCCCTGCGATGATCTCGCGCGTCTCAAGCTACGACTACCTCGGCTCGCTGGCCTTCTACCCCGCAGGCCTGGCGCTGGCCGGACCGCTTGCCGACGCCGTCGGTATGGACACCCTGCTGTGGGTGAGCGCCAGCGTCGCCGTCTGCGTCAGCGTGTTCCAGCTCTCCTGGAAGGACGTACGAGCCCCCAAGGACATGGGACCGATCGGCGCCGGAGCGCGGGCCCCGAGCGCGGAGTCTGCGCTCGAGAGCTGATCGAGCCCGCGCTGTTCACGGCGGTCCTCCGTCGGGGTCGTGGCGGTCCGCTATCGAGGGGTCGTTCGCGGCCGCGAGTCCGGACCACGAAGGCCATTGACAGCGCCTGCCCTCCCTGCGAGGCTGGGCCCTAAGGTTGGGCTTAGTGTTTGTCGACTCGGCCTTCTGTCAGGGGCACGTCACACGTGGAAGAGATCAGGCATATCGGAGCTGTCGACACCGTCCGTGTCCTCGCCAACGAGGAGCGGCTCCGCCTGCTGCGTCTGCTCATGAAGGGACCTGCGACCCTCACCCAGCTCGGCGCCGCGGTGGAGCACCACCCGGCCTGGGTGCGTCATCACGTCCTCAGCCTCGAGCAGGCCGGGCTGGTGGAGCTCGTCGAGACCCGGCCTACCAAGGGCTACGTCGAGAAGTTCTACTGCGCCACCGCGCGTGCCTACGCGGTCGACTTCGTGGTGCTTCCCGATGAAGGAGAACGGGGACTCCTCGTGATCCTGGGCAGCGATGATCGCGCCCTCGACCTGTTGGCCCAGCGTCTGCGGGAACGAGCCGAAGGGCCGGACGTGATCACGATGGCCATGGGGAGCCTCGAGGGACTCATCGCTCTCCGCCACGGGATCGGCCACGTCGCCGGCTGTCACCTCTTCGACGCCCAGACCGGCGACTTCAACATATCGCATGCGCGGGCGCTGTTTCCCGGTCGCGCGCTTGTCCTTGTGACGCTCGCACACCGGCAACAGGGGCTTATCGTCCCCGCGGGGAACCCTCGCGGTCTAAAGGACCTCGCGGAGGCTGCCTCGGCGGGCGCCCGCCTCATCAACCGGAATCGTGGGTCGGGGACCAGGGTATGGCTGGACCGGCTCCTGGCCGGAGGCGACGTCGACCCGTTCCGCGTAGCCGGCTACGAGACCGAGGTGGTGACCCACGACGCCGCTGCCCGGGCAGTCGCCGAGGGGGCGGCGGACGTGGCCTTGGGCATCCTCCCCGCGGCGACCGCTTATGGACTCGACTTCGTCCCCCTGGTCGAGGAGCGCTACGACCTGGTGATCCCACGCGAGCACTACGAGAGTGCCGTGCTCGCGCCCCTGCTGGATCTGGTGAAGGACGACTCGTTCAAACAGGCGATCGAAGACCTGGGTGGGTACGTGACCCGCGAGACCGGCGCCGTCACCGCCCTGGGGTAGTCGACGTGGCGGATCGAGACTCATCGGGAGCGAGGCGCGAGGTGACCCGGAGAGGACCCGGGTTCGGGCGACTGGCCGCGTCGGTCGCGGCCTTGCTCGGCGTCGCCGTCCTGGCGGCGGCCTCCTCTGGCCCCGCCGCCGCCGCCCCCGTGGTCACGCAGCAGGGAACCGCCGGCCACCCGTTCACCTGGTCGGCGCTGCCTGCGGGCCTGGAGGTGGTCGAGGGCGACGACGGCGGTCAGGACCTGCGTCTCGCGTTGACCGCCCGCCACCGCATCGGGCAAGGCTCACCGATCTGCGGCGACGCGACCTGCCAGGCGCGGAGTGTGGAGGCTCTCGACGGCGATCACCTGCTGTTCGCCGATCCTGACCGGCGGATGGTGGCGGTGGTGACCCGCGCAGGCAGCGAGGTGTGGTCATATGCGGCCGACGATGACGGAGCTCTGCGGACGCCCGTGTACGCGCAGCGCTTCTCGCGAGCGGGGCGCAGACTGACGCTCATCACCGATCGCGACGCCCGCCGCGTTTGGGCGGTCGACGAGGAGAAAGACTTGGTGTGGCAGTACGGTGTGACCGGCGAGCCTGGCATCGGGGTCAACCACCTCGCCGGTCCCTCGTTCGCCAGGTATTCCGAGGCCGAAGGCGGCACGGTGGTCATCGCCGACGGCGACGGTGACCGCGTGATCGAGGTGCGGTACGGCGACTACGCGGCAGGGGCGCCAGACAACGGCTTCACCGAGCAGAGCATCGTGTGGTCCTATGGGACGCCGGGAGGCGCAGGGGGCGGAGCGGGACGGCTCGACGACCCTCAGTCTGCGGAACGTCTGAGCAGCGGCAACATCCTCGTGGCCGATACCGGTGCACAGCGGGTCATCGAGATTGACAGGGGCACCAGGGCGGTCGTCTGGCGTTACGGCGAGACCGACCAGCTCAGCCCCGGCGCCGGGCAACTCAGGCAACCCACCTTCGCCCGGCGCCTCAGCGACGGCGACACGCTGATCGCCGACGCCGGGAACACCAGGGTGCTCAGGGTCTCGCAAGAAAGGCGCATCGAGAACGACTGGGACATGAACGCGCTCGGCAGACCTGCATGGGCGACATCGACGAGCAGCGCCTTCCCCCGCCAGGCGGTGTACACGCCCGACGGGTTGCTGGCGGTCGCGGACGACGGCATGCGGCAGATCGTCCTGCTCGGGTACGAGGCCAAGGCCCAGGCAGTCTCAACGCCGCTCGACTGCGGGCAGCCGGGGGTGAAGAAGGCGTTCGTCAGCCTGACGTGGAAGGGCGACACCGGACAGTCCGGGACCAAGGTGAGCGTCGCCTACAGGCTGGGTGGCGGTGCATGGCGCGCCTGCGTGTTCAAGTCTGGGACGCGCCGGTTCGCCTTTCCCGCCGGCGCCGTTGCCAGGACCATCGCCTATCGCGTGACCTTGAGTAGTCTGCATCCCGGCCGGACGCCGACCCTGGACGCCATCAGCATCCAATCGACCAACGCGAAGACCGGCGGCGAGGGAGGCGGCGGAGGCGGCGCCGCGGGCGGGAGCGGCAATTCCGGTCAGACCGGGACGTACACGTACCCGCCGGTCGCGCAAGGTGGGACCGGCGGGTCGGGGACGGGCACCGGGTCCGGGAGCTCCGGCTCCGGGACGGGCTCCGGGACGTACGGAGCCGGCACGGGGAGCTCCGGTGCCGGCGCCGGATCCGCGACGGCGGCTGAATCTGTCGACGTTCCGGTCGACTCGACCGGAGGCGGCCCTGCACAGCCCGTTCAGGGCTTCGAGGTGCAGGGTCAGGAAGGCGTGAGCGGCGTGCCGCTGCGCGCGGCGGAGGGCGCGCACGCCGCCGACTCCGAGCAGCCGGGCGCGCCGGTCCCCTTGCTGGCGCTCGCCGCCGCCGGGCTGGTCGTGGCGGCGGCGTTCTTCGTGCCCTGGCCGCTCATGGCCGCCCACCTGCGGAGGCTCACGGGCTTCGACCACACGCGGCCGACTCGCTTCCTGCCGTTCAGGCCGCTGGGCAGGTGAGCCGGGGGCCGGGTCGCGCCGCGGCCAGGTGTCGTCGCTCGTGCGCTCAGAGCGCGAGGCCGGTGGCCTCCCAGTCGCGGTACAGATCGGCGTAACGGCCCCCGGCGGCGAGGAGCTCGTCGTGCGTCCCGTGTTCGGCGATGCGACCCTCGTCCACCACGACGATCTCGTCCGCGTAGCGCACCGTGCTCAGGCGGTGGGCGACGATGATGCTGGTGCGCCCGCTGAACAGCACCTCCATAGCGCGCTCGATGCGGCGTTCGCTCTCTGCGTCCACGCTGCTGGTCGCCTCGTCGAGGATCAGGATGCGTGGGTCTGCCAGCAGGGCACGGGCGAAGCTGATCAGCTGACGCTGCCCCGTGCTGAGGCCGGATCCGCCCTCCTGCACTTCGGTGTCGTAGCCGTCGGGCAACCCCTCGACGAAGTCGTGCACACCGACGATGCGGGCGACGCGCTTGACCTCGTCGTCGTCCGCCGAGGGGCGGGCGAAGCGGATGTTGTCCAGGACGGAGCCGCTGAAGAGGAAGGCCTCCTGCGGCACGACGGCCAGCTGCTCGCGCAGCGAGCGCTGGGTCACGTGCCGCAGGTCGTGCCCGTCGACGAGCACCTGGCCCGCCTGCGGGTCGTAGAAGCGGGCCAGGAGCTTGACGACCGTCGACTTGCCGGCGCCCGTGGCGCCGACGAGCGCGACGGTCTTCCCGGCCGGGATCGTCAGGTCCACGTCGCGCAGCACCGGCTTGTCCGGGTCGTACCCGAACGTGACGTTGCTCAGCTCCACGGTGCCGCGCACATCGGGCAGTTCCACCGCGTCCGGCGCGTCCAGCATGTCCGGGTCGGTGTCCAGCACCGTGTAGACCTTCTGAACGGCGGCCATCGACGCCTGGAAGGTGTTGTAGAGCTGGCTGAGTTGCTGCAGTGGGTCGAAGAAGCTGTTGAGGTACGCGATGAAGGCCACGAGCACGCCGATCTCGAGATCGCGGCCGTCGACGAGCGAGCCGCCGTACCACAGCACGATCACGACGGCCGCAGTCGAGAGGAACTCCACGAAGGGGAAGTAGAGGCCGCTCTGCACGACCGTGCGGTAGTTCGCGTCGCGATACCTGGCGTTGGCGGCCGCGAGGAGCCGGCGGTCGCTCTGCTCGCGGCGGAACGCCTGGAGCACTCGGACGCCGCTGATGGACTCCTGCAAGTGGGCGCTCACGTCGCCGATCCGGTTGCGCACTTCGGCGTAGGCTCGCGCCGACCGCGACCTGAACCACAGCGTCGCCGCGAACAGCAGCGGCATGACGGTCAGCGTGGCGAGGGCGAGGCGCCAGTCAAGGATGAAAAGGAAGACGATGGCCCCGATGAACGTGAGCGAGTTGGTGACCAGCGTCGTCACACCGTCAGTCACGAGCTGTTCGAGGGCGTCGATGTCGTTGGTCAGCCGGCTGACGATCCAGCCGGCCTTCTGGCGGCTGAAGAAGTCCAGGCTCAGCTTCTGGAGGTGGGCGAACAACTGTCGACGCAGATCGAAGATCACGTGCTCGCCCACCCAGCTAGTGAGAAACGTCTGCAGGTAGCTTGCCGCCAGATTGACGAGCCAGACGGCGACGTAGGCGAGCACGACCGTGGTGAGGACGTCGAGGTCGCGGGCCCGGATGCCGCTGTCGATGGCGATGCTCAGCAGATAGGGACCGGCGAGGCCCGAAAGGGTGACCACGACCATCGCGACGATGCTCAGGGCGGCACGACGCCTGTAGGGATAGGCGAGGCGAGCGAGCCGGGAGAGCTTCAGCTCGCTCGCCAGATGAAGGAAGGAACTCCAGCCGCGCAGTTCTTCGAGCGCGGCGCCGGACTCCCGCTGACTGCGATGCGTCGCGGGAGGCATCAGGCCGCCCCTTCGCCGTCGGTGTGGGCGGCGGCCGGGTCGTTCACGACGGCATCATCCAGGCAGCAGCCCTCTCGTTCGGCGTCGCCGAACATGTGCGCATAGAGCCCACCGGCTGCAAGGAGCTGCTCGTGCGTCCCGCGCTCCTCGATGCGGCCGTGGTCGAGCACGACGACCTCTCCGGCCAGCGCGATCGTGCTCGGCCGGTGGGCGATGATGAACGTGGTGCGGCCGCGCATCACCTCCTGCAGCGCGGCTCGGATGCGGAACTCGGTCTCGACGTCGACGCTGCTCGTCGCGTCGTCCAGGATGAGGATGCGGGGGTCCGTGACGAGCGCCCTGGCGATGGCGATACGCTGACGCTGGCCGCCGCTGAGGGTGAAGCCGCGCTCACCAATGACGGTCTCGTAGTGGTCGGGGAGCGCCATGATGAAGTCGTCTGCCTGCGCCGTCCGGGCTGCCGCCCGGACCTCCTCGTCGGTCGCATCCGGGCGCCCGAAACGGATGTTCTCGGCGATCGTGGTGCTGAACAGGAACGGGTCCTGGTTCACGATGCCGATGTGTCGTCGCAGGTCCGCGAGCCGCAGGTCGCGGACGTCGTGCCCGTCCACGAGCACGCGGCCGCGAGTCGCGTCGTAGAACCGCGGCACGAGGTTGGTGAGCGTCGTCTTGCCGCAGCCGGTGTGGCCGACGAGCGCGATGGTGTGCCCGGCCGGGACCTCTAGGCTGACGCCTTGCAGGACCGGCCGGTCCTGGTAGCCGAACCAGACGTCCTCGAAGCTGACGGCGCCGGCGGGGGCCGCAGCTGCGTATCCCGAGGTCCCGCCGGGGGCGGTGAGGCGCTGTCCCTCCGCCCCGGTGCCGGCCGGCCCGAAGCCGCCCCGCAGCGGCTGCGCGTCGGGCTTCTCCGTCATCTCGAGCGGAGCGTCCAGGATTTCATAGACTCGCTCTCCGCTCGCGATGGCCCGCTGGGCGAGGCCGGTGAGCCAGCCGATCACCTGGGCCGGATACACGAGCAGCATCAGATACAGGTAGAAGGCCACCAGTGAGCCGACGTCCAGGTCGCCCTGCACGACCTCCCGCCCTCCGTAGTACAGGAGGGCGGCGACGGCAAGGTTGGGGATGAAGGCGATGAGCGGGATGTAGACGGCCCGCGTCCTCGCCGCCGCCACGCTGGCCTCGAACACCTTGAGGCTCCGGTCGCTGAACTTCTCCAGCTCGTCCTCCTCGCGCGCGAAGATGCGCACGATACGGCTGCCCACCACGTTCTCCTCCGCCGCGGCGGTGACGTCGGCGATGCGCTGTTGCACGTCCCTGAGGATCGGGTTCAGGCGGCGACTGAAGCGGACCGTCACGAGCAGCAGGAAGGGGAAGAAGGCGAGCGAAAGCAGCGCGAGTCGCCAGTCCATGACCAGCAGGATCGCCGCGATGGCGATCATCATCACGATGTTGGTGACGAAGAACACGAGCCCGTACCCGAGGAACATGCGCACGTTCTGGACGTCGCTCATGGCGCGGCTCATCAGCTGCCCCGTCGGCCAGCGGTCGAAGTAGCCGAACGGCTGACGCAGGAGGTGAGCCCACATCCGGTTGCGCAGGTCGTACTCGATGCCGAGGCTCGCCTTGCCGGTGGCCAGCCGGCGACCGACGCCGACGACGAAGCGGAGGACGGCGATGCCGAGCAGAGCGAGGCCGCACGTGACCAGCAGCGTCGGTTCGCCGTCCTCGAGCGCATTGTCGATCGTGAGCTGCACCATACGCGGGACGACCAGACCGAGGCCCATCTGGACGAAGGCGAGGGCGAACCCGAGGGCCGTGTACCACTTGTAGTCGCCGAGCAGCTTGAGGATGCGCCAGATCGTTCTCATCTGGTGCTGAGCTTACCCGGCGGTCGCCTGGGGCGCTTAAGGGACGTCGGCCGGCGCCGATGGGCCGCGGAGGCGAGCTGTCCGGCCCAGGGCGACCGGCGTGCCCGGTCGTGGTAGGTTCAGCCTGCCGGCAAGCAACGAGGGAGCAGCGTGGACCTCTTCGAGTATCAAGGCAAGGAGTTGTTCGCAGCGGCCGGGATCGATGTGCTCCGATCGCGGCTGGCGCGCACCGAGGCAGAGGCCGTGCGAGCCACTGAGGAGTTCGGCTACCCGGTAGCCGTGAAGGCGCAGGTGCTCACCGGCGGTCGCGGCAAGGCCGGTGGCGTGCGGCTGGTGTCACGGCCCGAGGAGCTGCCCGAGGCCGTCGCACCCATCCTCCGGATGACGATCAAGGACAAGCCGGTCCGTGCCGTGCTGGTGGAGGAGGGCGCGACGGTACTCCGGGAGCTGTACGTCGCCATCACCCTCGACCGGCACGCGAAGTCCCCGGTCCTCATCTTCTCCAGGCGCGGTGGTGTCGACATCGAGCAGGTGGCGGCCGACGACCCGGGTGCGCTGCTTCGCCTGCCGCTGAGTGCAGCGTCGGCCGAGTGCCGGGAGCACTGCGACAGCATCGCCGCTGCGGCCGCTCTCGGCGACGCGACGCTGGAGGCAGCTCTCGTCAGGACGGTCGAGCGCCTCTGGACGCTGTACAGGGAGCGGGACCTCTCGCTCGTCGAGGTGAACCCTCTTGCGGTGGTGGACGCTCCCGTACGGATCGTCGCGCTCGACGCCAAGGTGGTCGTGGACGACAATGCGCTCTACCGCCAGCCCGAGCTGGCCGCTCGGCGACCGGACGAGGACGAGCGTGAGCGAGCCGCCCGGGAAGCCGGCGTCACGTATCTCACGCTTGACGGCACCGTGGGCGTCCTCGGCAACGGCGCCGGGCTCGTCATGAGCACACTCGACATGATCGGCGCGGCGGGCGGCGCGGCGGCCGACTTCTGTGACGTGGGCGGCGGCGCTCGGGCCCAGAGGATCGCCGCCGCCCTCGACATCATCGCGTCCGACCGGCGGGTGAGGTCGCTTCTCGTCAACATCTTCGGCGGCATCACGCGCTGCGACGAGGTAGCCGCCGGCATCCTGGCCTGGCGCGAACACACGAGCGTCGACCTGCCGCTGGTCGTCCGTCTCGACGGCAACAACGCCGCCGACGGGCTGGCGATGCTGGAGCGGGCTGGCTGCGCCGGGCTCACCGTCACGCAAAGTGCGCGGGAGGCAGTGGATGCAGCCGTGACCGCAGCTGCGGGGAAGAAGGGAGATCCCGCATGAGCATCCTCGTGAACGGATCGAGTCGAGTGGTGGTGCAGGGCATGACCGGTCGGGAGGGGAGCTTCCACACCGAGCGGATGCTGGCCGCGGGCACCAAGGTCGTGGCCGGCGTCACTCCCGGAAAGGGTGGTGAGACGGTCTGCGGCCTGCCGGTGTTCGACACCGTCGTCGAGGCTGTGGCGGCGACGGGCGCGGACGTCAGCGTCATCTTCGTTCCCGCCCGCTTCGCGAAGACGGCCGTGCTCCAGGCTGCCGAGGGTGGCGTGCGGCTCGCGGTGCTGATCACGGAAGGTATCCCGGTCCGCGACATGAGCGAGCTCGTCTCGGAACTTGGGCTCGACGACGGCCCCGTCTCCGAGCGGCCGTTCGTCCTCGTCGGTCCGAACTGCCCCGGGGTCGTGACGCCCGGGGAGTGCAACGTCGGCATCATGGCGGCCACGCTCTTTTCGCCGGGCAACGTGGGCATCGTGTCGCGCAGCGGCACGCTCACGTATGAGATCGCGATGGGCCTCACCCGCGTCGGCCTCGGTCAGTCCACCTGCGTCGGTGTGGGCGGCGATCCCGTCCATGGGATCGGGTTCCTCGAGTGTCTGGAACTGTTCGAGGCCGATCCCATGACGGCCGCGATCGTCCTGGTGGGCGAGATCGGCGGTGACGACGAGGAGCGTGCTGCCGAGTACGCCGCGACGCATCTCACCAAGCCGGTGGTCGCCTACATCGCCGGGTTCACGGCTCCGCCGGGGAAGCGCATGGGACACGCCGGAGCCATCATCTCCGGGTCGTCGGGTACGGCAACCGCCAAGGCGGCGGCTCTTGAGGCCGCCGGCATCCCCGTGGCGCGCCGGCCGGACGAGACCCCGCGGCTCGTCGCCGAGGCTCTGGCAGAGGGCGGACATCACGGCGCGGAGATCGGCAGGTAGCGGAGGATCCGGTTGCTTGACGAAAAGTCCGTATCGGACGTATCGTCCAGATGTGTGGCCGTCAAGTCGCCTGCCCCGAAGTGGTTGGCCCCCCACCTCGCTACGTGCGAGGCGATCGCCGCATTGCTGCGCCCGTTCGCGGAGGTGGTTGTGCACGACTTCCGCCGTGACCGCATCGTCGGCATCTGGAACCCGATCTCTGAGTGCAAGGTCGGCGACCCTTCACGTACCGAGGAGCTGCCGCCGCACTCGGACACAGACGGGGTGATCGGGCCGTACCCGAAGGTGTTGGCGGACGGACGCCGGGTCACCTCCGTCAGCGTCGTCTTGCGCAACGCCAAGGGAGCATCGCGAGGCTTGCTGTGCATCAATCTCGACCGCTCGCCCTTCGACGCCGTGATCGACCTGCTGGGGCGCTTCGCTACGCCCGTCGAGGAGCGGCCGGCCGTGCTGTTCGACAAGGACTGGCGCGAACAGATCTCGCTCGTCGTGGATGAGGAGTGCCGCCGCCGTCATCTGCGCCGGGACCGACTGTCCAGGGCACAGCGGCTGGAGCTGGTCCGCGCGCTCGATGAGCACGGCCTGTTCGCGACCCGCAATGCAGTCGCCCACGCCGGCAGGGCCCTGGGCGTCTCCCGCACCACCGTCTACGCCTTGCTCAAGGAGGCCCGTTCATGAAGCCGCTGCGCACGTTCCGCCTCGAGGAGTACATGGGCGAGTGGGAGTTCAAGGCGCGACACCATCTCACGGCGTCCGACGCACAGAGCATGACGGTCGAGGAGCTCTTGGCCCTCGGCACGGACGCCGATCGCGAGGGCCTTCTCAAGCTCCCCCTCTCCTACATCGAGACGTGGGGCTCGCCGGAGCTGCGCGAGGCCGTGGCCGGGACCTACGAACGCGTCGACGCCGACCACGTGCTGGCTTTGGCCGGCGCCGAGGAGGGCCTCTTCTGGGCGATGCAGGAGCTGGTCGGCCCCGGCGACCACGCCGTCGTCACTGTCCCGTGCTACCAGGCGATGGAGACCGTGACCGTGGCCACCGGAGCCGACGTGAGCGCGCTCGTCCCACGCCGCGAAGACGGCTGGGCGCTGGACCTCGACGAGCTCCGTCGCCTGCTGCGGCCGACCACCAGGCTGGTCGCCGTCAACTACCCGCACAACCCGACCGGCTACGTGCCCGACGAGGCGACTTTCCGGGAGCTCGTCGCGCTCTGCGACGAGCGCGGCGTCCGCCTGTTCTGCGACGAGGTGTATCGCGGCATCGAGTTGGATCCCGCGCGGACGCTCCCGCAGGCAGCCGACCTCTCCGAGACCGCCGTCTCCCTCAACGTAGCCTCCAAGTCTTACGGGCTGCCTGGCCTGCGCGTGGGCTGGATCGCGTGCCGCGACCGTGTACTGCTCGAGCGTCTGGAGAAGCGCAAGCACTACACGACGATCTGCAACGCGGGGCCGGCGGAGTATCTCGCCGCGGTGGCACTGCGACATCGTGAGGCGATCTGGGAGCGGAACCGCGGCATCGTGGCCGCCAACCGTCCGGTGTTCGACGACTTCTTCGCCCGCTGGGCGGACCTCTTCGACTGGCGTCCGCCCGACGGCGGCTGCGTCTGCTTCCCCCGCTACAAGGGCGGGGACGTGGAAGAGCTGTGCCGGCGTCTGGTGCTTGAGGAGGGCGTGCTGGTGCTGCCCGCCTCCGTCTACGAGTCCGAGATCACCGACGCGGTGCCCGACGACCACTTCCGCGTCGGCCTCGGCAGGCTCGGGCTCGAGGAGGGCATGGAGGCCTTTGACCGCTTCTTGCGCCGCCGCATGAGGGATCGTTCCTGAGCTTTCCGGACAGTCACGGTCCGCTTCCTTGCTCCCCCTCCTCCAGTCCTGATACTTGGCGCAGGTACGTCTTCAACTTACTTGGTTGACGGGTCCTGCCGTCGCGCATATCGTAAGCGCCCTGGGGTGGACCCCACGCGTTCTTGCGGACGCACAGGCGGACAGCATCGTGCAAGGGAGGACCAATGTCTGACGAGCTTTTCGAGCAGATGAAGCAGAGCGTCATCGACGGTGAGGTCGAGGACGCAGAGCGGCTGGCCAAGGAAGGTCTCGACGCGGGTATCGCCCCGGGCGAGATCCTCGACAAGGGCTTCGTGAAGGGCATCGAGGAGGTCGGTGACCTGTTCGGCAAGGGCGAGTTCTTCCTCCCCGAGCTGGTCCAGGGCGCCGAGGCCATGAAGGCAGCCGTCGCCGTGCTCCAGCCGGCGCTCGACGCCTCCAAGGAAGGCCGCAAGACGCTCGGCAAGGCCGTGGCGGGCACCGTCGCCGGCGACATCCACGAGATCGGCAAGACGATCGTCTGCTCGATGCTCTCGGCTGCCGGCTTCGAGGTCACCGACGTCGGCTGCGACGTCCCGGTCGAGACTTTCGTCGAGAAGGTCAAGGAGACCGACTGCGACCTGCTGCTCCTCTCGGCTCTGCTCACCACGACGATGCCGAACCAGCAGAAGACAATCGAGGCCCTAAAGGCCGCCGGTCTGCGCGACGGTGTCAAGGTCATGATCGGCGGCGCCCCCACCACGCGCGCCTGGGCCGACGAGATCGGCGCCGACGGCTACGCCGAGGACGCCATCGAGGCCGTGGCGACCGCCAAGAGCATCCTGGGCGTCGCCTGAGCGCAGCTCAGTCTCAGGAATGAGACCGCGAGGGGCGGCGGCGCCAGTGGCGCCGCCGCCCCTCGCCGTTTGAAGATCCGTGCGTCGCCGACGCGCCGACGACTCCGCCGTGCCGGCCTTGGCTCGCCGGCCGTCAGCGTGCTGCGAGCGACTCCGCCGGCACGCCGAGCTGCTCGGCGGCGAAGCTGACCAGCAGCTCGCGCACCCGCTGCACCTGCATGCCGGTGTATCCGATCGCGGAGCGGAAGCTCAACCCGTCCGAGAGCGCCACCATGCGCTGTGCGATCTCGGCGGGCGGCGCCACCGGGTGGAACACCCCCGCCGCCTGACCCTCCTCCACGAGCTGCTGGAAGAACGCCACCCAGCCCTCGGACATCGCGGCGCACTCCGCCAGCAGCCTGGGATGGAGCCGCACCCGCGCCCACGTCTCGATCCAGAGCACGTACTCGTCACGCAGGACCCCCTCCGACGGGATCGCGAGGTCGATGGTCCGGCGCAGCAGCTCGACCGTGTCGGAGGTCTCTTGCCGCAGTTCGTGGAGCGCGCTGCTCGTGTGTTCGTTGGCCCACTGCAGCGCCGCGAGCAGCACCTCGTCCTTGGACTTGTAGTAGTAGTGGATGATGGCGCTCGAGACGCCCGCTTCGCGCGCGATGTCGGCGATCCGCGTCGCGGACGGGCCGCGCGCCGCGAAGGCCCGGCAGGCGGCGGCGCGGATGTTCTCCCTCGCTCGCGACGAGCGCTCGCGAGCGGGGACGCCGCCGGTCGCCCCGGGCTCGCCGGCGTCGCGCCGGAGACGCTCGAGCAGGTCGGCGTCTGCGCTGCCGGGCGCCGTCGCCTCCTCCAGCGTGCGCTTGATGCGGAGGGCTGTCTTGTAGCTCACGCCGAGCTCGTCGGCCAGCCTCCGTGGCGCCACGTTCGGGTCGCTCTCCAGGTGCTGCCATGCGGCGAACCAGGTGACGATGCCGAGGCTCGATCCCTGCATGAACGTCCCGGCGGTCGGGTAGACCTGCGTCCCGCAGTGATCGCAGGCGTAGGCCCTGCGTTTCGACACGCGATGGAAGCGGCGCATCACCCTGCAGTGCCGGCACACGGTGCTGACGCCGTCCGGCGCGTAGAGGGTGGTCCAGAGCCAGTGCAGACAGGCCGACTCGTCGCCGATCGGTCCGAACACCTCCACACTGGCGGAGCGGCCGCCCGATCCGCCCGTCTGTCCGCCGATCCTGCCCCTCACGACGCTCCTTCGCCTGCTTACTTGGCGCATGGTACACAGTGGACGCCGACTTGTGAATAGTACCCTCGCGTCCTACCTGCTTGACATTCCATTTCGAGCGTGAATGTATTGGCCCCTCAGTCAGGGCAACCGTGCGGAGCGGAGTATCTCCAGCCCGCACCGTGTGTGGAGGGACTGCATGGGGGAGGCGAGACTCAGCGTCTGGAGCGAGTCCGAGTGCCGGCGTCTGCATGAGGCCACGCTGGAACTCCTCGCCGACACCGGCGTGGACGTGAGGTTCGAACCGGCGCTGGAGCTCTTCCGCGCCGCCGGCGCCGCCGTGGAAGGCCGCCGCGTCCGCATTCCGGGCCGTCTGGTGGAAGAGGCGCTGGCGAGTGCGCCACGCGAGTGGCTGCTCAAGCCGCGTGGCGGCGACACGGAGCCGCTGGTCCTCAGGGACGGAGAGGTCTACTACGGGACGGGGTCGGACGTGCTGTACGTCCGGGACCCGGAGAGCGGCGAGCGCCGGAGAGCGCGGCAGGCCGACGTGGAGGGCATGGCCGCCCTGTGCGAGGTGCTCCCCAACATCGACTTCATCATGTCGATGGGGCTGCCGGAGGATGCTCCGCGCGAGATCGACGACCTCGTCCAGGTCGTCGCCATGCTGCGGGGCACGCGCAAGCCGCTGCTCGTCGCCCCGAGAGACGGCTCCGTACTCGCTCGCATGCAGGAGATGGCGGCGGTCTGCGGTGAGACGGAGAGCTTCGCCATCTACGCCATGCCGTCGCCGCCGCTCATGCACGATCCGGACGCGTTGACCAAGGTCATCGGTTGCGCGGAGCTGCTCATCCCGCTGGTCTACGCGCCGGCTCCGAACATGGGCGCCACAGGGCCGCGGAGCATCACGGCCGCGACGCTCGTCGGCAATGCCGAGACGCTGAGCGGGCTGGTGCTGCACCAGCACGTCCGCAAGGGGGCGCCGTTCGTCTACGGTGTCGGCTGCGGCGCGATGGACATGCGGACGATGACGGACCCGTACGTCTCGCCCGACGCCCTGCTCGCGCAGCAGGTCGGTACCGACATCGCCCGGTACTACGGGCTGCCGAGCTTCTCGTACGCCGGCATGTCGGACTCCAAAACGCTCGACGAACAGTGGGCCGCGGAGGAGGCGCTCAGCATGGCCTACGGCTCGCTCTCGCGTGCGACGCTGCTGCACGACGTCGGCTACCTGGAGTCGGGACTCCAGAGCAGCTACGAGTCCATCGTCTTCGGAGACGAGCTCGTCGGATACGCCCGCCAGTTCATGCGCGAGGTGCCCGTGGACGACTACAATCTCGCGCTCGACGAGATCAGGAATGCCGGGCCGGGCGGCAACTTCCTCGGGACGAAGTACACTCGCCGGCACCACCGGGAGTTCTGGACGCCGGGGCTGCTCGATCACACCGTGCACGACCGCTGGGTCGCCGAGGGAGCCACGACGCTCGGCGAGCGTATCCGTGCGCGGCTCGACGAGCTCCTCGCCGCAGGGCGCCCGTTCGCCCTCACGGCGGACCAGGACGCCCAGCTCGAGCGGCTGCTCGACGAAGCGCTGCGGGATCAGACGACACGGGTGTGATGCGCGCCGAAGAGCGCGTCTGCGCCGCGAGACGGGATTGACCGACCAGAAGACGATGCATCAGGGGGAACGATGAAGACACGGCTCGGCAGACACACATGGAGGCACCCCGGCACCCGAGCGCTGATCCTGCTGCTCCTGCTGGCGACAGCGCTGCTGGCGGCGGCACCGGCGGCTCTCGCCGCCAGCGAGTCCCCCGACGCGGAGCCCCTCACGTTCCGCGTCGGCTGGCTCCTGGAGCCCGACAACCTCAACCCGTTCATCGGGCTCCTCGGCCAGGACTACCAGATCTGGCATCTCAACTACGACTTCCTCGTGGGCTTCGATGCCAAGGACCTCTCGCCGCGACCGGAGATCGCCGAGAGCTGGGAAGCCTCCGAGGACGGCAAGACCTGGACCTTCACGATCCGCCAGGGCGTCAAGTGGCAGGACGGCAAGCCGCTCACCGCGCGTGACGTCGCGTTCACGTTCAACTACATCGTCGAGAACAACCTGCAGACGCTCGCGGTGTACACGGGCGGCATCGTCGGCGCCACCGCCATCGACGACGCGACCGTCGAGATCACGACGGAACAGCCCAAGGCCAACATGCTCGCGATGGTGGTGCCGATCATCCCGGAGCACATCTGGAGTAAGGTCAGCGGTGAAAAGGCCACGACCAGCTACCAGAACGAGCCGCCGATCATCGGCTCGGGTCCGTTCCAGGTCGTGGAGTGGAACAAGGGCAAGTACATCCGTCTGGTCGCCAACAAGGACTACTGGGGCGGCGCTCCCAAGATCGACGAACTGCTCTTCGAGAACTACAAGAGCGCCGACACGATGGCGGCCGACCTCAAGCAGGGGGCCATCGACGCCGCCGTCGAGTTGCCGCAGGCCCAGTACCCGTCGCTCACGGCGATCGACGGCGTGACCGGCCTCAAGGGGACCCACTGGCGCTTCCACGAACTGGGGTTCAACTGCTACGACAGCCCCGATTCCCTGGGTAACCCTGTCCTGCTCGACGAGAAGTTCCGCCAGGCGCTCAACTGGGCCATCGATCGCCAGAAGATCGTGGATGTGGCCTTCTTCGGCCAGGCCGACGTGGGATCCACGCTCATCGTCCCGTACTCTCCGTATCACTGGGAGCCTCCGGCGGACCGGGCGTACAAGTACGACCCCGAGACGGCCAAGACGCAGCTCGACCTGGCCGGCTACGAAGACGTGGACGGCGACGGCTTCCGCGAGACCAAGGAAGGCAAGCCTCTGAACCTGCGACTGTTCGTCACCAACGACTCGCCCGAGAACCAGACGGCGGCCAAGCTCATCGCCGGCTGGTTCAAGGACGTGGGTGTCAAGGTCACTCTCAGAGTCGTCGATGCCGGCGTGCTGCTCGACGCCCAGTACAACTACAAGGGCGACACGTACGCGCCGGACTATGACATGTTCATCTGGTTCTGGACCTACGACATCGACCCCGAGATGATGCTGAACGTCCCGACGCCCGGCCAGATCGAGGGCTGGAACGACACGTTGTGGACGAACGACGAGTACACGCAGCTGTTCAAGCAGCAGGAGCAGACGATCGACGCTGCCGAGCGCATCCCCCTCGTGCAGCGCATGCAGGAGATCGTCTGGGAGTCCTCGCCGTACCTGGTCTTCGCGTATCCGTACCAGCTGGAGGCGTACCGCAGCGACAAGTGGCAGGGCGTCGTGCCGTCGCCCTCCGGTTTCGAGGGCTACGATGGCTCGGCGTTCTACAACTACATGAACGTCGACACCTACAGGCTGGTCGAACCGGCGGTGGCGACGGCCGAGGCGGAGAGCGGCGCGAGTTCGACGGTCCTCATCGTCGTGATCGTCGTCGTGGTGGTCGTCGTCGTGGCGCTCGTCGTCTGGATGACGAGGCGCCGGCGCGGCCGCTCGGTGGAGGTCTGACAGACGGCCTCGCACGCGAAGGCGTGACCGGCAGACGAGTGACGCGCGTGGGTGCGGGCGGCGGCGGAGTCCCAGGATCATCCGCCGCCGCCCGCGCGCGGATCACCGGCGTCTGTCCGGACTGGCCGGAGGAGGAGCGGATGCTGCGTCCGACAGCTGAGCCATGACTGACCGGCCGGAACACACGTTCCTCGGCGCGCCGTTCGCGCCGCCCGAGGATCTTGCGGCGTCCGGCGCCTCCGGCGGCGCACGCTTCGCCTTCCTCGGTCTGCCGCTGTACGTCCCCTACGGCGACGAACCGCCGGCGGCGCCGGCGGTTCCCTCGGGCGAGGCGGTCGAGCGGGCGGACGGCCCGGCCGGCGCAGTCCGCCGGGCCTCCTCCCCCTATGCGTCGGTCCCCGACCACTACGACTTCGACATCGGCGGGCCGCTCGTGCCCGCCGATGTGCAGGCGTCGTTCATCGACTGTGGGGACCTGCTGCTGGGTGCCGCTCGCTCCTCTGACGATCTTGCCGCGCATCTCGCCGCCGGGACCGCGGCCGTCCGCGACATCGCAGCAGGGGGCGCCGTTCCGCTCGTGGTCGGCGGCGACCATTCGGCGCCGCCGGTCGTCGTCCGCGGCCTGTCGGGCGATCGGCCGCTCGCCGTCCTGCACGTCGACGCCCACCTGGACTACCGTGACGAGGTCGCGGGGCTCCAGGACGGATACTCGAGTCCGATCCGTCGCCTCCGCGACCTGCCGTGGGTGACTACCGTGGTGCAGGTAGGGCTCCGGGATGTGGGGAGTGCGCGCGCCGCGGAGGTCGACGCCGCGCGCGCCGCCGGCAACCTCCTCGTCCTCGCCGAAGAGGTGCACGAACACGGCGCGGCGCTGCTCGACGAGCTGGTGGCACTCTTCGATCCCGAGCACCGGGTCTACATCACGATCGACGTGGACGGTCTGGATCCCTCCTGCGCCCCGGGCACGCTGTGGCCGGCACCGGGCGGCCTCTGGTTCTGGCAGGTCGCCCGGCTCGTGCGCGGCGTCGCGGCTCGTTGCACGCTCGCCGGCATGGACGTCTGCGAGTTCGTCCCCGAACGCGACCCGCAGGGGTTGACCGCGCTCGCGGCGTCGCGGCTCTTCATGATCGCCGCCGGCAGCTCGCTGGGACGCCGCGCCTGACTGCTCCGCCCCGCGGGTCTCGACCGCTCGTCGCGCCGCCGTCGGGAGGTGCCTGCGGCGGCCGGGGCGGCCTGCGTGCGGGGTGTACACTTGAGTGCTCTTCGAATCCGCCTCCGGACCAGGTGTAACTTCTTCCG
Source organism: Actinomycetota bacterium (assembly GCA_012514235.1). Classification (GTDB taxonomy): domain Bacteria; phylum Actinomycetota; class Thermoleophilia; order UBA2241; family UBA2241; genus CAIXSE01. Next base: position 30,033 of record JAAZAR010000152.1, on the reverse strand, counting down.
CCATGCCGCCGTCCAACTTCAACAAGTGGGCAACGTTGCCCGACCCGACGCCCGCCGAGCTTGCGCGTGCCGCGGCGGGCGACGTGGAGGCGTTCAAGACGATCGTGGAGCGGTACAAAGGCATGGTCTACTCGGTGGCCTACAACGTGCTCGGCAACCACACCGACGCCGAGGATGCGGCGCAGGAGGCGTTCCTGCGCTGCTACCGCAAGCTGCCGCAGTACCGGAGCGAGGCCGCCTTCAGCACGTGGCTCTTCCGGCTCGCGCTCACTGCATCCGTCGACTACCAGCGTCGCGAGCGCCGGCGCCCGGAGCCGGTCGAGGCGCCTGACATCGCCGGCGACGAGCCGGAGTTGGGCGACGGCATCTCCGCCGCCATGCTCACCGCCGCGCTGCGGGACCTGCCGGACGACTACCGCGTGCCTACCGTGTTGCGCGACATCTACGGTCTCCCGTACCAGGAGATCGCCGACATCACTGCCCGGCCGCTCGGTACGGTCAAGGTCATGGTCCATCGCGGCCGTGCCTCGCTGCGCCTCCGTCTCCAGGCCGAACGGGAGTCGTGATGGACTGCAGCTACTTCGGTTCCCGCCTCAACCTGTACGTGGACGGCGAGCTCGGGTATCTCGAGGTGGCCGAACTGCAGGGTCACCTCAGCTTCTGTCCGGACTGTGCTGCCGAGCTCGCCCGGTTGAGCGAAGTCCGCGGCGCCCTGGCCGCTTGGGGTGAGGTCGAGCTGGCGCCGCCGCCGGGATTCGCGGAGCGCATCGCGGCGGCGGCCGCCCAGGAGGCCAGGCCCGGACAGGCGACCGTGGGGCGAGTCGTCGGCGGCGCCCTTGAGGCACTCGACGACGCGCTGGGGCGTATCCCGTTGCCGGGCGGTCGCACCGTGCCGGTCAAGAACGTACTCGGCTACGGCATCGCCGCGACCGCGGTGATCATCCAGGTCGAGCGGTTCCTTCGCCGTACACGGGAGCTGAAGCCGCTGTGAAGATGACCAACGAGCAGGTCCTGACGCTGCTGCCGCATCGTCCGCCGTTCCTCCTCGTGGACGAAGTGATCGACGGCGAGCCGGGCGTGCGGTGCACCGCGCTCCGGACGCTCCGGGACGACGACTGGTGGTTCGCGGGGCACTTCCCCGGCAGCCCCGTCATGCCCGGCGTGCTCATCGTCGAGGCGCTCGCGCAGACGGCCACCCTCGCGGCTGCGAGCGCACCCCCCGAAGCGCTGGCCGCAGGAGAGGCGCCGCCCTCAGCCGATGCCGGTCCGGGCGGCGACAAGGTCGGGCTCTTCGCGGGGATCGACAAGGTCCGCTTCAAGAGGGTCTGCAAACCGGGCGACACGCTCAAGCTGGAGGCGGAGATCGTCGCCGTGCACGGACCTGTCGGCCGAGCCAGGGTCAAGGCGACTGTGGACGGCCAGCTTGCCTGCCGTGGCGAGCTGATGTTCGCCATCGTCGACGCGGCCGCCGTCGCCGCCGGAGAGGCGCGACTGTGATCGGACTCCGTCGCGGCCTCGTTCGCGGGGCGCGCATCAGCGCGCTCGGCGTGCACGTGCCCGAGCGTGTGCTCAGCAACGAGGAGATCAGCCAGTTCCTGGATACGTCCGACGAATGGATCACCACGCGAACGGGCATCCGCGAGCGGCGTATCGCACGCGTGGACGAGGCGGCGAGCGACCTGGGCACCATCGCCGCCCGCCGCTGCCTCGAGTCGGGCTCCCTCGACGCCACCGAGCTCGACCTCGTCATCGTCACCACGATCTCTCCCGACCACATCATGCCGGCGACGGCGTCGATCGTCGCCGACAACATCGGCGCCACCAAGGCAGGCGCCTTCGACGTACAGGCCGGCTGCACCGGGTTCGTCTACGGGCTCGCCATCGCCACGGCCTTCGTCTCGGCAAACATCTACCAGAACGTCCTCGTCATCGGCGCCGAGGTGCTGAGCAAGATGGTCGACTGGGAGGATCGCAGCACCTGTGTGCTCTTCGGCGACGGCGCCGGCGCCGTGCTCGTCCAGCCGACCGACAACGGCAGCATCTTCAGCTTCGATCTGGGCAACGACGGCAGCGGTGCGTCCAGTCTGCTCGTCCCGGCCGGCGGTAGCCGCATGCCGGCGACGTTCGACACCGTGCGCGATCACGAGCACGCCATGCACATGACCGGCAGCGAGGTCTTCAAGTTCGCCACGCGCACCGTCGTCGACTCCTGCACCAAGGTGCTGTCGGACGCCGAGATCGGTGTCGAGGATGTCGACCTGTTCGTGCCTCATCAGGCCAACATCCGCATCATCGAGTCGGCGTCGCGCCGACTGGGGATGAGCGACAGTCAGGTTTTCGCCAATCTGGACCGCTACGGCAACACGTCGTGCGCCTCCATCCCGATCTGCCTGCACGAGGCCAGTGAGCGCGGCCGCCTCAAGAAGGGCGACACGCTGCTCATGGCCGGCTTCGGCGCCGGTCTCACCTGGGGTTCGTGCCTCACCAAGTGGGAGCTGTAACCTAGCCTCGTGGAGAACCTCGTCCTCATGTTCCCCGGCCAGGGGTCGCAGGCCGTCGGGATGGGCTGCGACCTCGCAGCCGCAGAGCCCGAGATGCGCGACGCCTACGCCGAGGCATCGGAGGTGCTCGGCTACGACCTGCGCGACCTGTGCGCCCAGGGGCCCATGGATCGCTTGAGTCGCACGGACTTCACGCAGCCGGCGCTGCTGGCGGCTTCGGTCGGCATGTTCCGCGTGCTGCGCCGCGAGGGCCTTCGGTTCGACGTCGCCATCGGCCACAGCCTGGGCGAGTTCTCGGCGCTCGTCGCCACCGGAGCGTTGGACTTCAGGGATGCCCTGCGTATCGTGCGGCGCCGCGGACAGGAGATGCTGCGCGCCGCCGCGGCCAACCCGGGCGGCATGGCTGCGGTGCTCGGCCTGGACGACGCCGTCGTCGAGTCGCTCTGTGACGACGTTGACGGCGTCTGGCCGGCCAACTTCAACAGTCCCGGCCAGGTCGTGGTGAGCGGCACCGTCAAGGGGATCGAGATCCTGGCAGAGAAGGCCCGCTCGGCAGGTGCGCGACGCGTGGTCTCGCTCCCGGTGAGCGGCGCCTTCCACTCGCCGCTGGTGGAGTCGGCGCTCGAACCTCTGCGAGAGGAGTTCGAGCGCACCGTCTGGCGTACCCCGGACCCCGCCTTCTTCTGCGGCTGCACCGTGAGGTACGAGACGGACCACTTCGATCGCCTCTTGCAGAGGCAGCTCATCTCGCCGGTCCGGTTCAGTCAGTCGGTGAAGACCTTGTATGCAGCGGGTTATGATTCATTTCTGGAGGTCGGTCCGGGTGCGGTGCTCACCGGCCTGGTCAAGCGCATCGAGCCGGATGCGCGCACGGCGAGCGTCTCGGACATGGAGACGCTGCAGGCTCTGCGCGCGGATGGCGGCTACCTGGAGGACGCGTGACGAGCCAAGAAGGGCCAGCGAACGAGGCGCGCGCCGCGGGCGCGCCATCCACTGCCCAATTCGATCTGACGGGCGCGACGGCGCTCGTGACTGGTGCGGGCCGCGGCATCGGCCGCGGCATCGCGCTCGCGCTCGCGTCGGCCGGCGCCGACGTGGCCGTCAACGATTTCGCCGACGAGGCGGCCTGCGCGGCCGTCGTCGCCGAGATCGAGGCGCTGGGGCGCAGCGGCCTCGTCGTGATGGGCGACGTCACCGACGAGGGCCAGGTGAACGCGATGGTGGAGCGGGCCGAGACCGAGCTGGGCCAGCTCTCCGTGGTGGTCAACAACGCGGGTATCACGCGCGACAACGTGGTGATGATGATGGACCCAGCGGACTTCGACGCGGTCGTCGCGACGCACCTGCGCGGCACGTTCCTCGTGAGCAAGGCGGCGGCGCGGCGGATGTTCCGTCGCCGTACCGGCTGTATCATCAACCTCTCCAGTGTCGTCGGCCGCCGCGGTAACGCCGGTCAGGCGAACTACGCGGCGGCGAAAGCGGGCATCATCGGCCTGACCAAGTCGCTCGCCAAAGAGCTCGGTGCACGCGGAGTGCGCGTCAACGCCGTCGCTCCGGGCTACATCGACACACCAATGACCCAGGCCCTTCCGCAAGAGACCAGACAGATGATCGTGGACGCGACGCCTCTCAAGAGCATCGGCACCACCGACGACGTGGCCATGGCAGTGCTCTATCTGGCCTCGCCGGCGGCGCGGTTCGTCACCGGCGTCACGCTGCCGGTCGACGGCGGCCTCGGGATCTGACAGGCCGGCGAGGATCAGGATGGCACAGCAGCGCAGAGTCGTCGTCACGGGTCTCGGCGTCGTCTCGCCTATCGGCAACGATGTCGACACGTTCTGGCGTCGCCTCATAGCGGGGGAATCGGGCGTTGGACCCATCACCCGGTTCGACACCACCGACTACAAGGTGCGGATCGCGGCCGAGGTCCAGGGCTTCCAGGCTGAGGACTTCATCGACAAGCGCAAGGCGCGGCGGTTGGACCTGTTCAGCAGGTACGCCGTGGCCGCCGCGATCATGGCGAACGACGACGCCCAGTTCACGCCGTCACTCGAGGCGGAGCGTGTCGGAGCCGTCATGGCGAGCGGCGTCGGCGGTCTCCAGACCCTGCACGTGGAGACCGACAAGCTGCTCCACCAGGGACCGGACCGCACCAACCCGCTGCTGGTCCCGATGATGATCCCCAACATGGGCGCGGCGCACGTCTCCTTGCAGCTCGGGACCAAGGGCCCGCTGAGCACCACCTGCACCGCATGCGCCGCGGCGTCGGACGCGATCGGGTACGCGGCGAGACTCATCCGTGACGGTGCGGCGGACGTCATGTTCGCCGGCGGCAGCGAGGCGCCCATCAGCCCGGTCGGCGTGTCCGGCTTCGCCGCCGCGCGTGCGCTCAGCACCTGCAACGACGATCCGACGGGCGCCTCCAAGCCGTTCGACGCCAGGCGGGACGGCTTCGTCATCGGAGAGGGCGCCGGCGTGCTGGTGCTCGAGGAGCTCGAGCACGCGCTCGCCCGGGGAGTGCGCATCTACGTCGAGCTCGCCGGCGCCGGCATGAGCAGCGACGCGTTCCACATGACCCTGCCTGACGAGACCGGCGAATCGCAGGGGCGTGCCATGCTCATGGCACTGCGGGAGGCCGGTCTCGACCCGTCCGCCGTGGACTACGTCAACGCGCACGGCACGTCGACGGGCCCAGGCGACGTCGCAGAGACCCGGGCCATAAAGTACGCACTCGGCGACCACGCCTACGAGGTCGCCGTCTCGTCCAACAAGTCGATGATCGGTCACTGCCTCGGGGCCGCCGGAGCGATCGAGGCGGTCGCGACCGTGCTGACCATCGTCAACAGTTACATCCCACCGACGATCAACCTCACCGAGCCGGATCCGGAGTGCGACCTCGACTACGTCCCGCTCGAGGCCCGGTTCGGCAGGGTCGACGTCGCCGCCAGCAACAGCTTCGGCTTCGGCGGGCACAACGTAGCCCTGGTCTTCAGCCGCTACGACGGCTGACAGGGCTGTCGCCCGCCGCCATCTGAGGGCGCAGCACCATGAACGTCACGGTCCAGATCGAGCGCCGACACAATGAGCCGGTGCGTCCCGAGTGGCTCTGCCCGTCCTGCCACCAGGGAGCGCGGCACAGCGAGGTGCGCGCCAATCTCATGGTGTGTCCTCACTGCGGCCATCACCTGCGCATCGGCGCTCGCGAGCGGATCGGCCAGCTCGCGGACGACGGTACGTTCCGCGAGCTCTGGAGCATGGTCACGACGCTCGATCCCCTCGGGTTCGTCGACCTTGAGACCTATCCCGAGCGCGTACGCGAGGCGCAGGCCAAGACCGGCCTGCAGGAGGCCATCGTGACGGGTACGGCGAGCATCGACGCGACGCCCTGCGTGCTCGCCGTCATGGACTTCGGGTTCATGGGCGGCAGCATGGGGAGCGTGGTCGGGGAGAAGCTCTGGAGGAGCGCCGAACTGGCGAGCGGCGAGGACCTGCCGCTCGTCGCGGTGTGCACCTCGGGCGGCGCGCGCATGCAGGAAGGGATAATGAGTCTCATGCAGATGGCCAAGACCAGCTGCGCCGTCGACCTCATCAACGAGGCGAGCTCACCGTTCGTGACCATCCTCGCGGATCCGTGCACGGGCGGCGTGGTGGCGAGTTTCGCAACGCTGGCCGACATCTGCATCGCCGAACCGGGCGCGCGGCTGTACTTCACGGGGCCGCGCGTGATCCAGCAGACCACCCACGAGGAACTGCCGCCGGGGTTCAGCACCGCGGAGCGGAACCTCGAACTCGGCCACCTCGACGCTGTCGTCCCGCGCAAGGACCTCCGCGCCAGAGTCGGCAACTACCTGCGACTTCTGGGAGGAGGTGAGGAACCTGACCGAGGAGAAACGGCCGAAGACGGAGCAGGACGCACGGGCAGGCTGGCTCAAGCAGCGGCTGAGCGAGCTCGGACGCTTGCCACTTATGCCCGGCGTTCACTTGTCCGAGGAGATCGAGAAGCTCCAGAGCCGCCTGAAGAAGCTCCAGCACGAGAGCCGGAGGCATGACACCTGGGTGACGGTCGAGATCGCGCGTCACAAGGAGCGTCCGAGGACGCGCGACTACATCGGCTACCTGATCGACGGCTTCGAAGAGCTCAAGGGCGACCGCCTGCGGGCGGAAGACCCCGCCATCGTCGGCGGTCTCGGCTGGTTCCGCGGCCGTGCCGTCCTGGTCGTCGGGCACCAGAAGGGCCGCACGCTCGACGAGCAGACGGTGCACAACTTCGGCATGGCGAAACCGGAGGGCTATCGCAAGGCGCAACGGCTCTTCACGCTCGCGGAGCGGCATGGATTGCCTGTGCTCACCTTCGTCGACACCCCGGGTGCCTATCCGGGTGTCGCCGCGGAGGAGGGCGGGCAGGCGCGTGCCATCGCGGAGAGCATGCTGGGCATGGCGCGCCTCAGCGTCCCCGTGGTCGCCTCGATCATCGGCGAGGGCGGGTCCGGCGGCGCCCTCGCGCTCGCCGTGGCCGACCGGGTGCTCATGCTCGAGAACGCCACGTACTCGGTCATCACGCCCGAGGGCTGTGCGGCCATCCTCTGGCGTGACGCCGACTTCGCACCGCAGGCCGCGGAGGCGCTCAAGCCGACGGCGTCACAGCTCCTCGAGCTCCTGGCCGTGGAGGCCGTCGTCGATGAGCCTCGAGGCGGCGCACATCACAACCCGGAGCTGGCGGCGCAGCGGCTCGGCGACGCGATTGCCCAGGCCCTCGCCGAGCTCGACCAGATCCCCCCACAGGAGCGCCGCCTGCAGCGCCGCGAGCGGTTCCGTCGTCTCGGCCGCTGGAGCGACCCCGAGCAGCCGCCGGGCAGCTACTCGCTCTTCGGCGGGTACGCGCCGCCAGCGGAGTGAGGCGGCGCGGCGCACCCGCGTGTCGCGGCGCGCCGCGGCAAGCCCACACGCCTGCGGGCAGGGTGCCCGCCTTGCCGCCGGTCATCACTGCGGGCGCCGGCGCACTCAGAGCTCCGCGAACACCTCCTTCAGGCGCTTCTTGACCAGGCCTTGCACCCTGCTCAGGGCCGGCTCGCCGTACAGCCACACCAGTCCTACCGGATCGGCCGCCGCCACGACGCTCTTGCCGTCTTCGGACTGGACGACGGCGATGGGGAGCATCATCGCGACCGGTGCCAGCGGGTCGATGTCCAGCGCCTTGACTGCGGCCGGCGGGACCGTGACCTGCAGGATGACGTAGTCCTCGGGAAGCCGATCGTCGATCTCGGAACCGTGGACCTCCATGAGGACGAGGAACCCCTTGGCCTCGAGCAGTTCGCGCAGACGCGCGAGCGCAGCCCGGGGGGACAGCGAGACAGCGGTCGCGGTGCGCCAGGCGCCGTGGGCCGCGTGCTCAGCCGCGTCCTCGGGCTTCGGGTAGGTGGAGCGCAGGTAGTCGATGATCTCGTCCGAGTCGGCGTAGACCCGGTCGCCGTCGGTGAGCACGGGGATGGCGGACTGACCGGTGAGGGCCATGAGTTCGACGCGGTCCTCGCTGAGATAGGGAACGCTGACCGCCGTGTACGTGAGACCGAGTTCGGTGAGGACCTGGCGGACGCGGTGGCAGTACGGGCACCACTCCGTTTGGTAGAGCGTGATCATCGTGTCTCCGTGGCCTGACGCGCGTGGTTCTGGACGGCCGGCCGCGCCGGCGGGTCAAGAGCTTACTCCACCGGGGTGGCCGTTTCTCACTCGGCGACTCCTGCGAGCTCTTTCGCGTCCCGATACCGCTGTCCCGGACGAAGACGTAGGATGGGAGCCATGGTCGAGCCTCTCGTCATCGAAGCGTCGGGGTCCCACCGGGAGGTGGGACGGCAGATCGGCGAGGCGGGACGGGACGTCGTCGCCTGGGGTCTGGAGGCCTACGCGTCCCGATTCCATGCTCTCTCCGGCATGAGCTTCTCGGAGGCCGTCGAGCGCGCTGGCGCATTCTTGCGGTACGCCGAGGACTACACGCCGCAGGCACTGGACCAGCTTCGCGGTCTCGCGGAGGCCGCCAACGTGCCGTTCGACCACCTCTTCGCACTCAACTGCAGCGAGGAGTTCACCTGCACTGCGGACCGCAACTGGCCGCCCGAGCACTGCACCTCCCTCGCCGTCGCCGCCGAGGGCCAGACGGTGGCCGGCCACAACGAGGACTGGTATCCGGAAGAGATCGAGGCGCAGACGATCCGCGTCGTGCGCCTCACCGGTCGCTGGTCGTCGGCCGCCTACATCAGTGCCGGTCCGGCCTACAACCTGCCCATCACCGGCGTCACGGCGGCCGGCTTCAGCTCTGCCGCCAACACGGTGTACTACCGTGACGAGCGGATCGGGGTGCCCAACAACTTCGTGCTGGCGACCGTCCTCTGCCAACCCGACCTGGAGCATGCCCGCGATCTCATCTTGGGGGCGCCCAGGGCGCGCGGATCCAACCATCTGCTCTGCGGCGGGGACGGCCGCGTGTGGGACATCGAGACGAGTGGGGAGCGGTGGGCCTTCCTGGACGGTGCGCATGCCTCGGCGGAGGCGACTGCGCGCGGCGCGACCGCGCTCTTCGTGCACACCAACCATTACGTGTCGCCCGAGCTGATGCCGGGCGATGCGTCGCGCTCGGAGGGCTCGCGCCTGCGGCGCGAGCGGGCCGAGCGCCTCCTCCTCGACGGCGTGGAGGCCGGCGACGAGCTGGTGGAGCTGGCAAAGCGCGTCCTCAGCGATCATGAGAACGCGCCCTGCAGCATCTGCGACCACTGGGAGGACGACGACCCGGACCCGGACCAGAGCGTCACTACGGCGAGCATGGTGTGGGAGCCGGCGGAGGGCTGCGCGCACGTCGCCGCCGGCCAGCCCTGCGCGTCCGAGTACGTCACGCTCGAGCTCTGAACCTCGCGGGCACCGCTGTCGTCGGCGCCGGCGAGGCGTCGACGACGTCGACTGAGGACACACCCTGCAGACCAAATCCTAGCTCGTCGACCGACTATATCGATGTTGTGCGCCGCTTCACAAGCCTGGATGGAATGTGGTAGGGTCCATGCGGTTTCGCGCATATGCGGAGGAGCAGTGCAGCTTGCATCCGGCTGACCTCCCGCCCGATGCTCCTCCCCGGCGCGACGAAAGAGTGCTCCGCGGGTGCGGAGTCAAGCAGCGAAAGGAGTCGAGCCGTATGTCAGACGACCTGATGTCTCGGCGCAAGTTCCTCGCCGGGGCGGGCCTCGTGCTCGGAGCCGCTTCGGTCTCCGGCGTGGCTCTGCTCAAGGACGCCGATCCCGCCGCCGCGGTCAACGACGTCCCGCTTCCGTGGCCCTATCCCACGACCGGCCCCGAGCAGCCGGTCCCCGAAGCTCTTGCGCGGCGTGCGTATGAGATGCACCGCTACCAGGGCCTTGCGTGTTCCGAGGCCGTGTGGTGGGCCTTCGTCGAGGCGCTGGCGCCGGCCAACCCGAGCACCTGGGGATCGCTCCCGCAGAAGATGTTCCAGTTCGGCGGACAGGGCATCAAGGGATGGGGCACCATCTGCGGCACCCTCAACGCCGCCGCCGCCGTCATCGGCATGGCCGTCGGCGCCGGCGCCCACCAGAGCACGTTGACGGACGCCGTTTTCATGTACTACTCGAAGACCGCCCTCCCGACCAACGACGCCTGGAAGTCGTACAACAAGGTCCTCGGGCTGAGCACGGACTGGACGATCCCGGAGGGCAATCAGCCGATCGAGAACGCTCCCACCTCCATCGCCGACTCCCCGCTCTGCCACTCCTCTCTTATCCAGTGGACGATGGTGACCGGGTCGCCGAAGGATGGGCCGCTGCAGAAGGATCGCTGCGCCAAAGCCTGCTTCGACGTGACGCTCAAGCTGGCCCAGCTTCTGAACGCCTACTGGATAGCTGCCACACCGTCGCCTGACGCCGCTCCGCTCGACCCGTCGGTCGCCGCCTGTGCGGCGTGCCACGTGACGTACACGCCTGCCAAGATGTCCTGCTCGTCGTGTCACGACAACTCTGTCGAGGGAGACCCGGTCATCGGCCACGAGCGCTGAGAGAGGCGACGGAAGCATCAACCGGACGGGACCGCAATCCCGGGACGTATCTGGAGGACGGACAGTGAGGAAGACACACATGGCGGTGCTCACCGTCGTCGCCATCGCGGTCGTGTCCGCGATCGGTGCCGTGGGCGCCTACGGCAACCTGGCCAGCGACGCGAACACGCCGACGACGACCACCGACGCGGTGGCGGTCTACTGGGATGACGCTGTGATCACGGTCAGTGCGACCGATGACGAGGGTGTCGCCTACATCTACCACGAGCTCGACAACGGTGTGGTCCGTCTGCACAAGGTCGACGGATCGCCGCGCAGCGCCGCTGTCGAGACGCCGCTCAACGCCGTGGGCGCCCACGTGAACCCCGGCGTGGGTACGCATGAGCTCACGTACTGGGCGCAGGACGTCAACGGCAACGTCGAGGCTCAGAAGACCGTCGAGTTCGAGATCGTCGCGGACACGGTCTGGCCGGTCACGTCCGCCAAGGCGGTCTCCGTGCGCAAGGGCCGCACGGCCAGCCTGAGATACAGGGTCGCGGATCCTGAGCCCACCAAGGGCACGGCGACCGTCGTGATCAAGATCAAGAACAAGAAGGGCAAGACGGTCAAGACGATCAAGGCCGGCTCGAAGCCCGTCAACGAGTCGCTCACCGTGAAGTGTCGTTGCACGTTCGCCAAGGGCGTGTACAAGTACTACGTGTACGCCACCGACGCGTCGGGCAACCCGCAATCCAAGGTCGGCTCGGCCAAGATCACCGTCAAGTAGTAGTGACGGACGGCAGAGGCGGAACGAGGCGGGGCCGCGGCGGGCTGTGCCCGCCGCGGCCCCGCCTCGCACGCACCATCCCCTCGGTACCTCACTCGAGGTCCTGGGCAAGGGTGTACCGCAGCGGCCTCCGCTCCACGGCCGCCGAGTCTGTGGAGTACACGGTGAGTTCCATGAGCGCCGGGGCGTACACGTGGATGGTGACAAGGTCCTCTCCCGAGGTGTTGGCGAGCTGGTGGATGCCGTTCCTGTCCACTCCTGCGAGGCTGTCACCGGGTCTGACCCGCTCTTCGGCCACCTGCTGCACGGGACCGGTGCCCGGACCGGCTTCCGGGGCGAAGGCGAAGACGCGTGAGGTGAGCTCGCCAGTGTGGACCCGGATCGCGTTGAGGGCCCCGGCATGGTCGTGGATCGTGGTCACCTGTCCGGGGCGCCAGCAGAGGACGAGCAGCTCGAAAAACGGTGTGCGGCAGACGAGGTTGCGTGCGTACGCCTCTGTGGTGAACAGCGTGCGGCTCTCGACGAGGTCTCTGGAGAGCCGGAGTCTCGCGGCGAGGTCCATGAGCCGCGAATGGGCGAGCCGGTCCGCGGGGTCGCGGCCCATCTCGAGGATGAAGTCCTCGAGTGTCAGGTCTGTGCGCGTCGGGTCCATGAGTGCGGCAAGCTTACCGCGGGCCTCATGCGCGGCGGACCGTTCCGTTGACGCCGACGCACCGCAAGATGCTGGGACACGTCAGAGGGCACGAAAGGAACGAGCATGGAGATGACGATCTACTTCCCAGGCGGCAAGAGGGTGTACGCGGACTACGATGAGTTCACGGTCGAGACGGACCAGCCGCCTCGGGGCGGCGGCGACGGGTCCGCTCCGGCGCCGTTCGACCTGTTCCTCGTCTCCATCGGCACGTGTGCCGGCATCTACGCCCTCGGGTTCATGCAGCAGCGCGGGATCGACCCCACCGGCTCCAGCATCGCCATGTCGTCGCACGTCGACCCCACGCTGGGTCTCGTCTCCCGGATCGAGATCGATCTCAAGCTCCCGGAAGGCTTCCCCGAGAAGTACAAGTCGGCGATCGTCAACGCGATGAACCAGTGCAAGGTCAAGAAGCATCTGGCTCAACCGCCGGAGTTCGAGATCCGCACGTCCGATGTCTGAGCCGGTCGAGCTGCGCCGCCGCCGCGGGTGTCTGCATCGTCCATGCCCGCCGTCGCACCGGCGCCGCGACTGCCGGATCGGCGGTCCGGCCGGGTCCGGCTGACGTGCCGGACAGGGAGGGGGATTGACGACGTCCGCGGTCTGGCCGGATGATGAATGACACCCCGATCGTCCATCCGAACGGGCGCATGGGTGCATGGACGGCAGGAGTGACTCCATGGAAGAACGCCTCGAGCGCGAAGTGAATCGGCTGCACGCCGGCATCTGCCAGGCGCTGGCCGACCCCAAGCGCATCCTGATCCTGTACGAACTGAACGAGCGACCGAAGACGGTCACCGAGCTTGCAGAGGCGCTGAAGGTGCCGCAGCCCACGGTGTCGCGGCACCTCAAGATGCTGCGCGAGCAGCGGCTGGTGCACGGCGAGCGGGACGGCGTCAACGTGCGCTACGCGCTCACCGACGTCCGCGTCGTCTCTGCGCTGGACACCATGCGTGCGGTGCTCCTCGGCCGTCTTGTCGAGCAGGGCGAGCTGGCAGACGGCCTCACCTGAGCGGAGGGTCGTCCGTTCGGACGGGGTATGACTCAGGCATGGACTACGTCGCTTTGCTCAGAGCCGTCAACGTCGGCGGCGTCAAGCTGCAGATGGCCGAGCTGCGAGTCCTGCTCGAGGGCCTCGGCTTGCGCAACGTGCGGACGTACCTCCAGAGCGGCAATGCCGTGTTCGACGCCGCCGACGGCGAGCCGCCGTCGGCGCTCGCGACGGCCATCGCCCTGCGCATCCAGCGCGACATCGGTCCCCGGATCGGCGTGCTGGTGCTGACCGGCGATGCGATGAACGATATCGTGACCGCCAACCCGTTCCTGGCCGAGGGTGGGAGCGACGAAGGATTACACGTGACCTTCCTCTTCGGCGTCGAGGACTCGGGTGATTTCGGCGAGGCGTCCGAGGCGGCCTACAGCGCCGTGTACGAGGCCGCCTTCCGTCGACTGGAGCTGCCCGCAAGAGAGGGGGAGGCGGCGATGCTCGTCGGAGCTCCGCCCCTCGCCGCCCCGGTCGTCTATCTGAAGCTCCCGCACGGCTATGGGACCAGCAAGCTGACCAACGGCTGGTTCGAGCGCAAGCTGGGGGCGGCGGCCACCACCAGGAACTGGCGGACGGTGACGGCCCTCGCCGGCATGGCCGCCGAACGCCCGGAGGGCCGCCGCTGACCTGTCTGCCACCGGCCGGGCGGCGCAGGCCACCGGGCCGGACGACCCGCTCGTCCGCAGCCGTCAGGCTGCTCGCGACGCCCCGTGGTCGCTCTGCCTCTCCAGTCTCTCGAGCAGCTTCTCGAGGCGCTCCATGCCCTCACGGATACCGGTCTCCATCCCGGCGGCCAGCATCGCGTCACGGTCCTCCACCGACTGGTAGATCGAGGTGATGCGCACGGAGGTCCTTCCTCCACGTTCCTCCAGGATCATCGTGTCGAGAGAGACGTGTCCCGGCGCGCCCTCGTACTCGAAGGTCTGGACCACGCTGTCCAGAGTCGGATCGCCGTGGAACACGCCATGGAAGGTGTAGTGGTTGCCCTGTGCGTCGTGGTGAGCGTAGCGATACCGTCCTCCGTCGCGGGGGTCGAACTCGTCGATGGTCATGGTCATCCGCCTCGGTCCCAGCCACTGGCTGAGAAGGTCGGGCTCCAGGAACGCACGGAACACGAGCAGGCGCGGCGCATCGAACTCGGCGGTGGCGACGGTCTGTGGGACTCCCGGAGGGGACTCGAGTCGCACTCTGGTCACGTGGTCCTCCCTATCGCTGCCGATGTCTGATGACTACCCCGCCCCGTCGGGCGGTATGCTGGCGCTGAGTGACAAGACCGTCGGAGGGTGCGCGGTTGGACAACGTCTGGATAGCACTGGGGCTCACCACGTTCGCCGGCATGGCGACCGGCATCGGCAGCGCCATCGCGTTCTTCGCCAAGCGCACGAACTACCGGTTCCTCTCCATCGCCACCGGCTTCTCCGCCGGAGTGATGCTGTACGTCTCGTTCGTGGAGATCTTCGTCAAGGGGTTCACAGCCCTTGGCGAGCAGTACGGCGACTTCGCGGGCTACGCGCTGAACACGCTGGCCTTCTTCGGCGGGATGGCGGTCATCTTCGTGATCGACACGCTCATCCCGGCCGGCGAGAACCCGCATGAGACCCACGCGGAGACCGAGACGGCTCCGCTGCACGATGCCGCGGCGCTGCTGCCTGAGGGCTGCATGCTCGCCGGCATCGCCGACATGGAGCTCGGCCTGCACGACCACGCCGCCGACCACCACAAGCTCATGCGCATGGGCCTGTTCACGGCGCTCGCGATCGGCATCCACAACTTCCCCGAGGGGCTCGCCACCTTCCTGGCCGCTCTTCAGGATCCCGGACTCGGCGTCGCGATCGCCATCGCCATCGCGCTGCACAACATCCCGGAGGGCATCAGCGTGTCGGTTCCCATCTACTACGCGACGGGCAACCGGAGAAAGGCCTTCGTGTACTCGCTGCTGAGCGGTCTTTCCGAACCGGTGGGCGCCATCATCGCCTACTTCGTGCTCGTCCTCGTGCTGGGTGGCCGCGGCGCTGAGGTGCCGCAGGCGCTCATGGGCATCCTCTTCGCCGGCGTGGCGGGGATCATGGTCTACATCAGCCTCGACGAACTGCTGCCGACGAGCCGTGCGTACGGCAAGGGGCACGACAGCCTCTACGGGCTCGTAGGCGGGATGGCCGTCATGGCGGTGAGCCTCGTGCTGATGAAGTAGCGCAGGCGCCGGGCCGGGCCGGTGCGGGGTGTGCGGCCGTCAGTCCGCCGCGGTCTCCTCCTCCCTGAGGAGCCAGAGGACGCGGCGGTGCGTGAGTGAGTAGTGCACGGCCACCAGAAGCATGAAGAGGACGCCCGCCTCCTCTGCGCCGGTCGCCACCAGGGAGGTACCGGCGCCGGTGAAGAACCCGGCTTCGATGATGAGGCGCACCCAACCGGGGACGGGGACTCTGGGCTTCGACGACCCGTCCCCCGGTACGCGGAACACGTCCCAGACCACGAGGGCCACGATGAGCGCCAGCAGCATCCACGCGTACCGGATGTAGCCGTCGTGCACGGCCCATGCCCAGTAGCCGTAGGCGAGAACGGCGGCCAGTTCGATGAAGGCGCAGAGCGCCCTGTCGAACGGATAGCGGGTCACCGGCCGAGCGGAGTGGAGGGGGCGACGGCGCGGCCGCCGTCGGGGATCCGGCGGGTGATGGCGGTTGGCACCGGGGCTTCACTCCTCGCGTCGGTCCATCGTGTCCGGCTGCCGGGGAGGCCTGCGCACCGGCAGCCGGTGTTGTCGATATGGTACACGGTCCTCAGGGCGGCTGTCGCGGGTCCTCGACGCACACGAGGCCCCCGAGCCTCGTTCACCGGCAGACCGGGATGCGCTGGTACCCTTCTCGCGAACGGAGTCCGAAGCCGAGGCACCTGTCCAGGGCGATATGTGCCGCCCACATGGCGCCGGATGTGAACACCAGCGGCGGCAGCCACAGCCCCACGGCCATGAGCGTCAACGGTCCCCAGAAGCGGTGCGCGACGTTGTAGAAGCGCACGGCAACGCGGGTGCAGGCGGCCCTGCTCGAGGCCGGAAACGGCGCCGTAGAGCAGCGCCACGTCGGGCAGCACGAGGAACGAGAGCGCGGCCCAGGTGGCGCCGCCGAACCGGACCATCTCGACGAACGAGAACGCGGTCATGCGGTGGCGAGGACAAGGTAGATGGTGCGCTGGGCAGGACCGAGACAGGCCCGGGACGGTGAGGTCGTCATCGCTCTCCTCCTCGATGGCGGGAATCCGTGACTATTCCCGGCGAGGAGCGGAAGGAAGCGGCGAAGGCGTCGAGTCGGGGCTCTGTCCCGAGGGACGCTCCCTCGTGATCATCCAGGAGGGCAGCCCGCCGTCCGAAGCGTCGGACGTGACGTGGCACACTCGCTCACGGCACGTTCAGTCCGTCCATCACTCCGTAGACGAAGAACGCCGGCCACACCAGCGCCTGGATCACTCCCCACACGCCGTCCCAGAACCCGTTCGCCGTGTCGATGTAATACACCAGCGCGCCGATGAACCCGAGCCCGTAGACCGCACCGGCCCCCGCCGCTCCCGCGCTTCCCTTGTCGTCCGCCATCGTGGATCCCCCTTCTTGCGTTGTGACCGAGTC
This sequence comes from Actinomycetota bacterium, assembly GCA_012514235.1. GTDB lineage: Bacteria > Actinomycetota > Thermoleophilia > UBA2241 > UBA2241 > CAIXSE01. Next base: position 13,370 of record JAAZAR010000152.1, on the reverse strand, counting down.
TACTGCCTGACGACGGCAGAGTTGACACGAGGTCCGACGGTGGGACCGGAGACGAAAGGGTGCGGAGAGGCAGCGGCCGGGTGATGAGGTCGGAGGAGGTGCCGGTCCACGGGGCATCGGCGGCTGAACCGACCGATGTCGCGGCCGCCTCGGTCGAGGGAGAGCCTATTGAGCCGCCAGCCGCTCGTGTGCGTCGCGCGCCGACGTGCGCACAGCGGGGTCAGGGTCGTGCGTCATGAAGCTGAGGAAGGCCAAGGGGCGGGGGTCGGCCGTCTCGCCGAAGGTGTTCACCGCCAGGAGCCTGTCGGGGAGCGACCATGTCCGGACTGCCTCGCGCACCGCGTCGAGCGAGGCGTCGTCGGCCGCGAAGACCAGCCGCCAGAGAGCGTCGAAACGGTAGCGCCGGTCCGGAGAGTAGAGCATGGGCACCGGCGCCATGTCCTCTGTCTCGCCCGCTGCAGTCACCTGATTGACGTAGTGGCCGCAGTAGCGACAGACGATCTCGTCTGCGGCCATGGGTACGTCGCAGAAGGGGCACGGAAGGGTCTCCTCGGGTGCGAGCGTCCGTGTCGTGTGATCCGGCTGCGTGATCGGCGAAGCCTCTCCGCCTCCGATACTGGCCGCGAGGTCGGGCCGGGCGTGGCCGAGCGTGGCGTCGTTGATGCGCCGGAAGACGTCGTCCACTCTGCCGCGAGCGTAGATCTGGTCGAAAGCCTTGAGCAGTTGCTCGGGAACCTCGGAGACGACCAGGGTCTTCGCGGCGCGATCGCCCAGTCGCTGGTTTTGCGGCGACGCGACGATTGCTGCGAGGCCCGGCAGCGAGAACAGCAGGTTGTCGACCACGCGGAGAACGGTCCGGACGAGCGCTGGGATGGGGCCGCAGGACCTGCCGTCGGCGGCCCGCACCACGCGCAGACCGAACAGCCGCTTGCCGAGTGTGGTGCCGGTGAACCCTTCGCACACGATGAAGTACACGAAGTCTGCGGCTAGCGTGGCGGCCACGGCCGTGATCAGCGGCGCCTCGGTCCCGAGCACGAGACCGACCGCCATGCTGACCACGAACGTGTCGACGAAGAAGGCGAAGCCGCGTGTCAACGGACCTTGGGGCACAAGGACGGTTCCGGGTCGCCGGCCGGGCAGGGTGGGCGGTCTGTCGGGGTGAGGGACCATCTGAGTGTCGTCTCGCTCACGAGTATGCGCTCCGGTGCAGGCGGACGCCACCCGCAGGCTCGCTTGTCGTACCGCCGCGATTCCGCCGGTCGTCGCCCCTGTGATGGTGCGTCGACGCGCCGTCGTTAGGCGCGAGACCGCACGGGAAGGGACCGAACGAGGAGGAGCGACGAGGAGGAGTACCATGCACGAGAGGCCGACGGACGAACTCCGGTGCGAGCACGAGCTCATCCTGCTCGTGGCTGGAGCCATGGAGCAGGAGGCCGGAGCGATCGATGCGGGGTCGCCGGTCAATCGGGTGCGGGTAGCCCAGATGGTGGACTTCGCGCAGAACTTCACCGATCGCTGTCATCTCCGTAAGGAGGAGGAGGTGCTCTTCCCGGCGCTCGCGGACCGCAGCCGCGCGGCGACGGAGCCCGTGCGGACGCTGGTGAGCGATCACCGGGTGGGGCGTGACGCGGTGACCAGAGTCGACAGGGCCCTGTCCGACGTCGATGTCGACGAGCGTGACCGTACTGTCGTCGCGGCCAATCTGGACGTGTACGCCCTCCTCCTGCGTCGGCACATCGCCAAGGAGGAGAGGATCCTTCTTCCTCTCGCCGAGCTGGTCTTCAGCGGCATGGAGCAGGAGTTGGTCGCGCGTGAGTTCCGGCGCATCGAGGAGCTGGGCGCGGGGCGCGGCGAGTACGACCGCTATCAGGCTCTGGCCCGTCAGCTGGCACGCACCGCTCCCGCCGGGTCTCGGGATCCGAGGATGGCGGCATAGCGGCGGAGGGTACAGCCCCGGCATGGAACGACGTGCGATAGGCGTCCTCGAGGTCTCCCTCGCGGGGCTCGGGACGAACAACTTCGGCCGGCGTCTCGACGAGAAGGCGACTCGCGAGGTGGTCGCCGCTGCCTTGGACGCCGGCATCACCCACTTCGACACCGCCGACATCTACGGCGAGGGTCGGTCGGAGGAGTACCTGGGACGGGCCCTCGGGGCGCACCGGGACGAGGTCGTCATCGCCTCCAAGTTCGGCTACCGAGGACCGCCGCGCGGAGGCGGCCCGCAGGCCGCGTGGGTGCCGAAGGCGCTCGAGGCCAGTCTGCGTCGTCTGGGCACCGACCGTCTGGACCTCTTCTACTACCACAAGCCGGACCCTCGCACGCCGATCGAGGACGTCCTCCTGGTCCTGGACTCGCTGCTCGAGCGCGGGCTCGTGCGAGAGATCGGCTGCTCCAACTTCACCGAACGACAGCTCGACGCCGCGGCCCAGGCCGCCGATGACCTGGGAGTGCGTCGCTTCGCGGTCGTGGAGAACGAGTACAGTCTTCTGGAGCGCGAGCCGGAAGGCGGCGACCAGGCCGGCGAAGGCACGCTCGCGGCCGCGATGCGGCACCACATGGCCTTCGTCCCGTACTTCCCGCTTGCGTCGGGACTCTTGAGCGGGGCCTACCGGCGGGGTCGACCCACACCACGGGGCTCTCGCCTGGGGGGCGACGGCCGTCCGGCCGAGAAGGTCATCGGCGGCGGCCGGTTGACGGTGATCGAGCGCCTCGCCGCGTACGCGGAGCGTCGCGGGCACACGCTGCTCGAGCTCGCGCTGTCGTACCTGGCCGCGCACGAGCCGGTGGCCTCCGTGATCGCCGGCGCGACGAAGCCCGAGCAGGTACGGGTGAACGCCGCCGCCACCGGGGCGTGGAGGCTCGATCCGGAGGAGCTCGCAGAGGTCGCCCGGCTCGCGGGGAGCTGACCGACCTCTCGCGCGTCGTGATCGGTCAGTGGGCGCCGTCGGCATCGCACAGAAGCGGCCGGAGGCGACGGTCTGCGGAGTGAGATGGGCGGAGCTGGGCAACCAAGAGCTATGGCCGGAGCGAAGGGCAGAACGTGAGTGGTCAACCCGTCATACTGGTGGTCGATGACGACCTTGCGAGCCTGACCATCACAGAACAGGAGCTGCGCAAGCGCTACGGCAGGGATTACCGGGTCCTGGCCCGGCAGTCCGCCCTCGCGGCGCTCGACGAACTCCGCCGCCTCAAGACCACCGGCCAGCAGGTCGCCCTCATCCTCGCCGACCAGACGATGCCGGAGATGGGCGGTCCCGAGTTCCTTGGAGAGGCGCGACTCATCGACCCCGTGGCCAAGCGCGTGATGCTGGTCTCGTGGGGAGACCGCAACGCGCCCCAGGCGATCCTCGACGGGTGCGCCGTCGGCCAGATCGAGTTCTTCATCACCAAGCCTTGGCACGTTGCGCCCGACGAGCGCTTCCACAGCGAGGTGGCGGGCTTCCTCTACGAGTGGGCCCGCCAGCAGCGCCCCGTGTACGAGGCCGTGCGCGTCGTCGGCGAGCGCTGGGCTCCGCGTTCGCACGAGCTGCGCGACCTGCTCGGCCGCAACGGGGTCGCCTACGGCTTCTATGAGTCGGACTCTGAGGAGGCCAGCCAGATCCTGCGGGACGCCGGCATCGACGAGGCGCCCAGGCTGCCGGTGGCGGTCGTCTTCGGTGGACGCGTGCTCGTCGATCCCACCAACCGTGAGGTCGCAGAATCGCTCGGGGTGCGTAGCCGGCCGTCCGCCGACGACTGCGACCTCGTCATCGTCGGCGCCGGGCCGGCCGGCCTTGCCGCCGCCGTCTACGGCTCGTCCGAGGGCCTCAGCACGGTGGTGCTCGAGCGTGAGGCCCTCGGTGGCCAGGCCGGTCAGAGCACGATGATCCACAACTACCTGGGCTTCCCGTCCGGGATCTCGGGCGACGAGCTGACGGCGCGCGCCTACGAGCAGGCCTGGCAGTTCGGTGCGGAGTTCCTGTTCTCCAACGAAGCGGTCGGTCTGCAGCCCGACGGTGACGAGTACATGGTCCGGCTCTCGGACGGATCGCCGCTCCGCGCCCGGGCGGTGATCCTTGCGATGGGGGTCACGTACAGGCGTCTGACCGCGCCTCGCCTGGATTCGTTCCGCGGCTCAGGCGTGTTCTACGGATCGGTCTCCTCCGAAGCACGATCCCTGGTGGACGCCGACGTCTTCGTCGTCGGCGCGGGCAACTCGGCCGGGCAGGCGGCGATCCACCTGGCCAAGTACGCGCGCAGCGTGACCCTCGTCATGCGCGGCGACGGCCTCTCGGACACGATGTCCCGGTATCTGGTGTCCTTCCTCGAGAACTCGCACCGGATCCGGCTGCGTCAGCGGACAGTGGTGGCGGACGGCGACGGCGACACGCGGTTGCGCACGCTGACCCTCGAAGACGTCGACAGCGGCGACCGGGAGGAGGTGCCGGCCGACGCGCTCTTCGTGATGATCGGAGCCGACCCGCACACTGACTGGCTGCCGCCGGAGATCGCGCGCGACGGCAACGGCTTCCTCCTCACCGGGCCGGATATCGTCACCGCCGGGCTGGGGCAGCCCTGGCCGCTCGAGCGCCTGCCGCTCGGCCTCGAGACGAGCCTGCCCGGCGTGTTCGCCGCCGGCGACGTCCGCGCCGAGTCGGTCAAACGCGTGGCCTCCGCCGTCGGCGAGGGTGCCGTGGCGGTGCGGCTCGTGCAGCAGAGCTTGGCCGCCGGCCACCTGCGTCAGGCGGCCTGATCCTCGTGGCCGGCATGCCGTCGGAGGCGCCGGCTGGTCACCGTCTCTCTCTCCAGCTCCCGACACGACGTTTCGCCCGTGGGGCGCCGGGAAGTCCCACAGGATACCCCTGACGACTCCTCGCTCTCACAGGAGATGACGCGTATGCCTGACGGAACCCCCAGCTCCGGGATGACCCCGCCCGACGACGGCTCGCACGTCCCTCGCCACCTCGGTCTCGCGCTTGTGGTCATCGCGGCGGCGCAGCTGATGATCGTGCTGGACGCGACCATCGTGAACGTCGCGCTGCCGGAGATGCAGCGCGCACTGGGCTTCAGCGGTACCGGTCTCGAATGGATCGTGACCGCCTACTCTCTGGCCTTCGGCAGCCTCCTCCTGCTCGGCGGTCGGCTCGGCGACCTGTACGGACGGCGACGCGTCTTCATCGCCGGCGTGGCCGTCTTCGCGGTCGCCTCCCTTGTCGGAGGATTCGCCGACTCCGAGTGGTCGCTGCTGGTCGCCCGAGCCGTGCAGGGCGCCGGTGCGGCTCTTGCTGCGCCGACGGCGCTGGCCCTCATCGCGACCACGTTCCCGATGGGCCAGGAGCGCAACCGCGCACTCGGCGTGTGGGCGGGGATGGCCGGCGCCGGCGGCGCGATCGGCTTGCTGCTCGGCGGCGTCCTCACCACCTACGTCTCGTGGCGCTGGGTGTTCTTCGTGAACGCGCCGATCGGGCTCGCCGTCGCCGCCCTGGCACCGTACGCGCTGGCTTCCACCGCGCGCCTGCGCGTCAGGCTCGACATCCCCGGCGTGATCACGAGCACGGCCGGCCTGGCGCTGCTGGTCTACGGCCTCACGCACGCCGCCGCGGACCAGGCTGGCGTCTCTCGGTGGGGCGACCGAGTGACGATCGCGGCGCTTGTCGGCGCCGCCGTGCTGCTGGTGGCGTTCGTGCTCATCGAGCGCTCGAGCCGGCAGCCTGAGCTGCCGCTCCACCTGCTGCAGTCGAGGCGGCGTTCCGGCGCCTACGTCATGATGCTGCTGCTCGGCACCGCCATGTTCGCGGTGTTCTTCTTCCTCACGATCTACATCCAGACGGTGTGGGGGTACAGCCCCGTTCGGGCCGGCGTGGCGTGGGTGCCGTTCCCGGTCGCACTGATCGCGCTCAACGTGTTCACCGCGCGGGTCCTGGTCACACGAGTGGGCGTGCGGCCGCTGCTGATGATCGGGCCGCTGCTGGCCGGCACAGGGTTCATGCTGCTCTCGAGGCTGAGCCCGACGGGCGACTACTGGACCGATCTGCTGGCTCCCATGCTCGTCGTCGCCAGCGGCATGGGCCTCATGTTCGTGCCGATGACACTGATGGTGGTCTCGCACGTGGACCACTCGGAGGCCGGGGCCGCCTCGAGCCTGCTCAACATCGGGCAGCAGGTCGGCGGAGCCGTCGGTCTCGCGGCGATCGGTACGATCGCCTGGACGTCGGTCGCGAACACGGTCCGCGAGTCGATGGCAGCGGCGGCGGGCGGCGCCGTCCAGGGCGCCGCCGCATCATCGACGGGCGAGGCCGGGGCGTCCGCAGTCCCGCAGGCGATCCTGCATCGGGGCCTCACCGAGGGGTTCTCCACCGGACTCGTGATCGCCGGCCTGGTCGCGATGAGCGGCTTCTTCGTCGCCGTGTTCGCGACGCGCACGCCCGGCTACCGCTGGCGGCTCCTTTCGTCGAGGCACCGCGCCGAGGCTGCGTGCGACGAAGTCCTCGGCACGTGCGACCAGGCGGGGGCGGCCGCGGACTGACACCATGGACGAGTGGCAGCCTGGCGGCACGGTCCGGCGGATCGACGTCCGTCCGTCGCCGCCCTGCGGTACGACCGGGGCGGGCTATGCGACAGCGCCCCGCCCCGGTCGTCCGTCTCAGGCGGCGATGCTTCAGGCTGCGCGCAGCAGGTCAGGTGAGCGCTGCTCGAGCAGCTCCCGGTCCCAGCCGGCCAGATCCGCCGCGGCCTCATACGTGCTGCGCAGGAACGACAGCAGGGTCGCGCGCGGGTCGGCCGTCGACCTGACTGCCTCGTACGGGAGGCGGAAGGCCTCGGACATCCCGGGGGGCTGCACCCAGCCGGCGGCCTCCGGCGATACCCGCGCTGTTTCGATGCCGGCTGGAGGCGGGAAGGCCATCGCCATGAAGCCGGGTGCCGGCGACGCTTCGTTGCCTGGCGTGAAGACGTGGGTCACGGACTCGGCGTCAAGCGTCGCGGCCATGATCTTCGGCAGGCCCTGCGGCGGCTGAGCCGGTCTGCCGGAGAAGCGACTGATCGCAAGATCGGCGCCGCCCCAGTTCCAGGCAGGCAGCGTCTGCTTGCCCCAGTAGCCGCTGGCGTACTCGTCGTACACCGACGCGATGCGGATCAGCGCCTGCCAGATCAGGTTCGCCTGCTCCGGCTCGTACTCCCGATGCTGCCGGTCCTGGTCGAAGGGGATCGGGTCGGCGACCTCCTGGGGCTCCGGGTTGATGCGCACGGGCACGCCGAGCTCGTCCAGCGCCGCGCGCACATCCCGGTAGTAGTCGGCCACCGGGGCGCCGAGGTCGAACTCCACGCGCCGTCCGTCGCTGCGAAGGAAGCGCGCCATGTGGCGGACAAGGTCGAGCTCCGCTGTCATGGTCCCGTCACCCACCCACAGGGGGGTCGTGGTGAACCCGTCCGCGGAGAGGCGCAGCGGCGCGTGGGCCAACTGTGCCTGCGGCGGCGTGAGCGCCAGGCGGATCTTCCCCGTCACCTGCGTGTACATGTGCAGTGTCTGCAGGGTGCCGCTGTAGTCGGGGTAGCTGAGAGCCGGCCAGGTGTCTGTCGATGTCATGTCCACACCTCGTGGTCGAGGAGTCGTTGTACGTAGAATAGTTGCAACCGCGACTATTTCAGATGAAACCTGGGTACAGGAGGGACATGAGGCAGAGGACCGAGAAGGCAGAGGTGAACATGACGCGGAAGGGCAGCGAGCGCGGCGGACGCGCGGGACGCAGCGAGGGCGGACGCCGGGAACTGGCCGCGCTCGCACTGTGGACCGAGCTCACCTGCCTGACCGGCACCGTGCGGCAGGCGCTCGCGAGGCGTCTCGAGGGCGAGCTCGGCATCCTGTCCGAGGAGGCGGCACTGCTGGTCGAGCTTGCGGCGTCGCCCGAGGAGCGTCTGCGCATGGCCGACGTCAGCCGCCGGCTCGCCATGAGCAAGAGCGGGGCGACGCGCCTGGTGGACAGGATGGCAGAGCGGGGCCTCGTCGTGCGTGCCGCCTGTCCGCAGGACCGGCGCGTGGTCTACGCGGGCCTGACGGATGAGGGGCGCCGGACGGCAGCGGCCGCGGCGCCCGTGGTCGCGGCAGGCGTCGCGGAGCAGCTCGCCGGTGATCTCTCGGCAGACGAGCTCGTCACCCTTGCCGCGTCCTTGCGCGCGCTGCGCGATCGCGAAGGCCTCGCCTCGACCAGTCGAACCCCCTCCCCCCGGAGTTGATCATGCCTACCAGACGGGATACCCAGCGCTTCGACCCCAGCAGTCTCGGGCCACCCGATCTCGATCCCGGCACGGACATCGGCCACGTACACCTCAAGGTCTCCGACCTGGACCGCGCCCTGGCGTTCTACCAGGGCGTTCTGGGGTTCGAGCTGACCGGCAGGCTCGGCAGTCAGGCGGCGTTCGTCTCGGCCGGCGGCTACCATCACCACATCGGCCTGAACACCTGGGAGTCGCGCGGCGGCTCTCCGCCGCCGCGCGGGACGACGGGCCTCTACCATGTGGCGATCCGGTACCCGACGCGGGCGGCGCTGGCGCGCGCGCTGCGCGCGCTGGTCGAGCGCCGCTATCCGATCGACGGCGCATCCGACCACGGTGTGAGCGAAGCCATCTACCTGCACGATCCGGACGGCAACGGCATCGAGCTGTACTGGGACCGGCCCCGCGACGAGTGGCCGGTCAACCCCGACGGCACGTACGCGATGGTCACCGAGCCGCTGGACGTGAGGAGTCTGGTCGCTGCAGCGGACGAGGACTGATCGGTCGGAGGTCGGCCCGGTCCCGGGACCGGGCCTCACCCGGGCAGCGGGACGGTGTCCCAGTCCGACGGCGTGTACGGCGCACCCGGCTCGCCGCCGATGACGAGCATCGTGGTGCCGGCGTCGACCGCCACCACTCCGCGCACGGTCGCGGGATCTGGGACGTAGAGGAAGGTCCCGGCGGGCGCGTCGATCTCCTCGCCGTCGACGCGGTACGTGGCGTGGCCGCTGACGATGAGGAAGAGCTCCTCGTGGCGTGTCTCGACCTCGTCGTGATCGTGCGTCAGCGTGTCGCCCGCCTCGGTCGCTCGCGCGAGGGCCGTGCCGAACGAGCCGATATCGAAGACCCGCCGCACCGGCTTCCATTGGGTGCCTGGTGACGATCCCTCTTCGAACGGCATGTCGTCGATGTGGACGACCTTGTACGAGGCGTGTACGTCGGGCATGGATCCCTCCCCATGTCTTGCGATGCCGGTGCTCGGCCTGCTCGCCCGCAGTCTAGCCCAGGTGACGGCGCCGCCTCAGTAGTCAGTCAGGCGGCGCGGCTCGTCCGTGGCGCCGATCTGGGGCGCCTGCGACCTGAGCTCGAGCAACTTCTGCTTGAGCTCGACCTGCAGGCGCCCGATCTCGCCCTCGGCCTGCACGCGCCGCGCCCGGCCTTCCTCCTGGATCTGGATGGTCTCCTCCAGGGTGGCGATGAGGTCGGCGTTGACCTTCCGCAGCGTCTCGACGTCGACCACGCCGCGCTCCACCTCGCGACCGACCTTCGCCGAGCCCTCGCGGAGCAGCTCGGCGTTCTTCGCCAGCAGTTCGTTGGTCGTGTCGGTGACCTGCTTCTGCAGCGCGACGGCCTTCTGCTGCCGGTACAGGCTGATGGCGATGACGATCTGGTTCTTCCACAGCGGGATGGTCGTGAGGATGGAGCTCTGGATCTTCTCCACGAGGTTCTGGTCGTTGCTCTGGATGAGGCGGATCTGCGGCGCCGTCTGGACGGCGATCATCCGCGTGAGCTTGAGGTCGTGGAGGCGGCGTTCGAACCGTGTCGCCGCCTGCTGCAGGTCGGCGAGGCGCTGGGCGGCCATGACGTCGTTGCTGGCCGCCGCCTCCTTCTCGAGTGCGGGGATCTTGACGGCATGCAGCTCCTGCAGCGCCTGCTCACCGGCCGCGATGTACACGTCGAGCTGCTTGAGGTAGTCCATGTTGAGCTCGTACATCTTGTCGAGCACGGTGAGGTCCTTGAGCAGCCCCATGCGGGACCGCTCCAGGGCGTCGATGATGCGCTCCAGACTCGTCGCCACCTTCTGGTACCTGGCAGAGAACCGGTCGAAGGTGTTGGCGAAGCGGCCGAGGATGGGGATCCTGGCCTTGCCCGATCCGGCGCTGAGCGCGTCCACATCTATCTCGCGTACCTTCTTGAGCAGATCCTGCAGCGCCTCGCCGCCCGTGCCGGCATCCTTGTTGCGGATGTCGCCGAGCAGCGAGTCGGCGAAGTTGGCGATGCGGCTCTGGGCGGGGAGGCCGTAGGCGAGCACCGCCTGCGTGTCGGTCACGTCGACCTGGCGGCTGATCTCGCCCACGCGCCGGAGGTCGTCCTGCGTCAACGGCCCCGCCGCAGGCTGGTCCCCTGAGACCGAAGCGGGTGCACCGCCGGCCACGGTAGTCGCCGGGACCTCGGCCGCCTGGTCGTCGGGCGTCGACTCGTCCTCGACATCCGAGCCGGTCCCCCAGCTCGTCGGCGCGCCCTGGTCATGGATGTCGTCACTCATGACGCCTCCTCTTCCGGCGTAGGTGAGCCGGCCGCTGCCGCGGCCGGCTCAGCGCAGCTCCCCGGTCGTCTGGGTGTACATGGTCTCACTGCGGACCGTGCGCTCGAGCAGTTCGATCTCGCTCTCGAGGTCCATGGCGCGATCCTCGAGTACGGCCGCAAGCTGACGGTCGAACGCCTCCTGCACCACCTTGAGGGACGCCTCGGCGCGCGCCAGCGTCTGCGTGATCTCAGGGGTCGACCCGCCGCGCCGGGCGAGGTTGACGTAGCCGTCGACGATGCGTTGCGCGGCGTCGAGGTAGTAGGTGAGGAACCCGCGCGCGGCGTCGAGCTTCCGCGGCTTGGCCGCGAGCTCGGCGATGATCTGGTCCGCCGTCGCGCACAGGCCGGCGACCTCGTCGCGCACCGCCGGCTTCCCGATGGAGCCCGCTGCGTGCAGGATGGCGTCCACCTGACGGCGCGCCGGCTGCAGCACCTGGGCCGCGCGCTCGTCGATGTTCCTCGGCAGCGAGGGCCGTGCCGCCGCGGCGAGGACCGGCGGCTGCGGCGCGGCCGGCAGCGACTTCGGCGAAGCGTCGCCGAACATGATCGCCCTGTAGTACGGGCGGATGGAGAGGGCATGCGCGACCGAGACGGCGGAGACCAGCACCTGCAGCAGGAAGAACGGCCAGATCGGCAGTGCGGTGGCCGCCGCAGTGATGGTGAGGAGCAGCGGGACCAGGTAGGCGAACCCGAACAGGGTCCACGGAGTGTGTCGCGCCCTCACGCCCACGTACACGAAGCCAAGCCAGTTCATGAAGCCGAACGTGAACATCCAGAGTATCCAGGCCGAGTGTCGCCACCACCAGCGGAAGCGGGCGCGCGGCTTGCCCTCCTCCAGCACTTCGCCCACGAGAAGGTCGGGTTCGGCCTGGGGTTTGAGCTGCTGGACATCCTTGACGGCGAGCGCCGGATGGCCGTTCTGGCACTCGCCATACGGCGTGAGCCAGACCCAGCGTTGGCAGACGGTACAGTAGCCGCCCAGCGGCATATCAGACCTCCTGGAGGTCGGAGGTGAGCTGTTCCGGCCTCAGGATAGCCCTCCGGGCGCAAGAATGGCACCTGCGTGGGCGAGGCCACGGGTGTAGGCTTGCCGTTCCCGGCAGGAGCAAACCGGCAGGTTGATGGAGCAAACACAGATCATCCGACTCGCGGTGCCGTCGGACGAACCCGGCGGCCTCGATGCGGCGCGCTCGGGGCGCTTTCGCCGAAGCCCCTGCTTCACCATCGTCGACCTGAGTCGGGACACGGTCGTCGACGTGCATGTGGTCCGCACCGGGGCTCACCACGGCGACCGCGGGCTCGCCCCGGTCCTCCTCCTGGGCGAGAACGGCGTCGACGTCGTCATCGTCGCCGGCATCGGGCACCGGACCCTGCTGCAGTGCGTGCAGGCCGGCATCCGCGTCTTTGCCGGCGACGACCGGCCCACGGTCCGCTCGGTGATCGAGGCGTTCGTCGACGCCGAACTCGTGCCTGTGGGCGGCGGCGCGATCGACGTGCACTGACGGGTACCGCTTCGAAGCGCCGCATTCGCCGCCGCCTGCAGGGCAGGGCGTGGACTCGGCGTCCTGCGGGAACCATCGCGGCAGGGCGGGCGGTCCGGCTCACGGTGACGCCCGCCCCTTCACCAGCACGGTATCCGGGGAGGTCCCTGTGAGCGCGAGAAAGACGGACCCAGAACTCAGACAAAAGCTGACACCGCTGCAGTACGAGGTCACCCAGCGCGAAGGTACCGAGGCGCCCTTCCAGAACGCGTACTGGGACGAGCACCGCGAGGGCATCTACGTCGACGTGGTGGACGGCACCCCGCTCTTCAGCAGCCGGGACAAGTACGATTCGGGTACCGGCTGGCCCAGCTTCACTCGTCCGCTGCGCAAAGACGCCGTGACGACGAACGAGGACCACAGGCTCTTCATGCGGCGCACCGAAGTGCGGTCTGCCTCGAGTGACTCCCATCTCGGGCACGTCTTCCCGGACGGCCCCAAGCCCACGGGGCAGCGGTACTGCATGAACTCGGCAGCGCTCAGGTTCGTGCCCCGGGAGGACCTGGGCGCCGAGGGGTACGGCGAGTATGAGGACCTGTTCGAGGAGGAGTGACGGGCGGTCTTCTCCGGACGTCACGACGCAGGAGCATTCGATCATGGGCAGCTACCGCAGTCAGGACGAGGCCCTGACCGGCCTCGCGCGCCAGCTCACCGACGCCTATGGTGAGGCGCGTACGCGAGAGGATCAGGACTTTGCGTGTGAGGCGATCGCGGAGTACCTCTCCGAATTCCGTGAGATCGCCCCGAGCGAGGCGCTGCTCGCCCTCCTCGACCTGCCGCTGACCGTGGAGACCTACCCGTTGGTGGACGATGCACAGGTGACGCTTGCCGCACGCGGTCCGGCAGTGGTGGGGCTGTTGCTCGCCGCGTCCATGGGTGAGGTCTACGATCCGGCCGGCCCCGCGGCGGAGCGCGCCGCCGAGACCATCGGTCTTCTGCGGACCGACGAAGCCTCGGCGGGGCTCTGCGGCGTGCTGTGTGCCGATACTGACGGCTGGCTGAAGCCGGCGGCTGTCGAGGCACTGATCGGGCTCGGTGCCGCTGCCGAGGCCGATCTTCTGACCGTCCTCGACGACCCGGAGGGCGGCGACTGGGCGGCCATCGCGCTCGAGCGACTCAGGCGCCAGCGCGAACACGGCGACCGGCTCGCCGGCGAGGACCGAGGCGACGCGAACGAAGAGGCGATCGGGCAGGGTCGCGGAGACGAGGGCACCGCTGCGACGGGCGCCGCCGGCCTGCCCGGTGCTGCTCCGGCGCCGGGCGACGTGCTCG
>JAAZAR010000012.1 GCA_012514235.1 Actinomycetota bacterium | reverse complement strand
CCATCGTGTCCCAGGCCCGGGTGTCGACCAGGATGACGTTGACGATGTTGTGGCCGCCCCCGTAGGAGACGGCGAGGTCCGGGAAGCCCATGGAGACCGGCACGGCTTGCCGGGCGCTGACGGCGACGTAGGTCATGCTGGCCACGACCGCGCCGACTGCTGCGCCGAGACCGATGCGCCCCCACCTCGACTGGAGCGTCGGCCGCTGCGAGAAGTGACTGGGCAGCCGGCGCAGCACGAGCACCACCATGACCAGGGTGACCGTCTCCACAAGGAACTGCGTGAGGGCCAGGTCGGGAGCGCCGTACAGCAGGAACAACCCGGCGAGCGAATACCCGGTCAGCCCGACCAGGATGACGGCCGTGAGCCTTCGAAGGGCCCGCACGGCGAAGATGGCCGCGACGATCATCACTGCCACGGGCAGCAGGTGCAGCGGCGTGTCCCAGAGACGGATCGTCGTCTCGAAGGGCCCTCCGATGAGGAACGCCGCAAGGGCGGCGGCGATCAGCGCGACCAGGATCACGCCGAGGTAGAAGGGCAGCGATCCTCGCTGGGTCCTGGCGGTCACCGCCACCGCCGTCCGGTCCACGGCGGCCATGAGCCGATAGTAGAGCACCTGCCCGACGCTGCGAGGTGGCTGGGACATGCCGTCGTCGAAGGGCAGGGAGGACCGGAACCAGACGATTCCCAGCAGGAGGACCAGCGCCGACAGGCCGAGCGCCAGGCTGGGGCCGTGCCAGAGGGCCAGGTGGGAGATGGGCCCGGCCGCCGCGTAGCGCTCGGCGTAGGGCGACAGCAGGCGATCCACCGCAGGCGCGGCGACGCCGGCAACAAGACCGGCCACCGCGAGCAGCAGCGGAGAGGCCAGGAGGATGCGCCGCGTCGTGCCGGCCGGGCGGCCTGCCGGGACGCCGCGCTGGTCCGCTGCGCCGGCGCCCTCGGTCGCCACGCCGTGGGCCGCTGCGCCGGCGCCCTCGGTCGCCACGCCGGCCTTGCTCCCGAACCCGCCCCAGAGGAACCGCAGTGAGTAGGCGACGGTCAGCACGGAGCCGGCGGCGACGCCGGCGAGCACCACCCGTCCGGTAGCGCCGGCCTCGAGCAGGGAGGCGAAGACGGCCTCCTTGGCGACGAAGCCGACGAGCGGCGGGAACCCCGCCATCGAGGCCGCGGCCAGTCCGGCGGCCACGGCAAGCCAGGGCGCGCGACGGTACAGGCCGCTCAGGCGGCGCAGGTCGCGCGTCCCCGTCATCCGCTCGACGACGCCGACGACGAGGAAGAGCGCCGCCTTGGACAGCGCATCCGCCGTCAGCAGCACCGCGCCGGCCAGCGCCGCGTCTCGCCGGCCGATGCCGAGCACGACGGCCAGCAGGCCGAGCTGGCTGACCGTCCCGTACGCCAGCAGCAGCTTCAGGTCGTGCTGGCGGAGGGCTGCGATACCTCCGAGCAGCATGGTGACGACTCCGGCGACCAGCACCACGACGTGCCACGATGTCGTCGCCGGGCCTCCCGCGAGGACGATGGCCGGCGCCATCTGTGCGATCAGGAAGACGCCTGCCTTGACCATCGCGGCGGCGTGCAGGTACGCGCTCACGGGCGTCGGCGCCGCCATCGCAGCGGGCAGCCAGAAGCTGAACGGGAAGATCGCCGACTTGGACAGCGCTCCGACGAGGATCAGGATCACCGCCGCGGCCAGATACCAGCCGCCGGGCAGGGCGTCGGCGATCTCGGACCACTGATAGCTGCCCGCGCTCTCGCCGAGCATGACGAAGCCTGCCAGCATCGCCAGGCCGCCCAGGGTGGTCACCACGAGTGCCTGCAGCGCCGCCCGGCGACTGGGACGCCTGGTGGTCGCATGCCCGATCAACAGGTACGAGCAGACGGTGGTCAACTCCCAGAAGACGTAGAGCAGCAGGAGGTCGTCGCTCATGACGAGGCCGAGCATCGACCCGGCGAAGCCGACGAAGACGCCGGCGAACTGACCGAGGCCGGGCTCCCTTGGGCTGAAGTAGCCCGCGCAGTACACGAGCACGAGGGCGCCGATCCCTCCCACGAGAAGCACCATCAGCCACGACAGCGAATCCATGCGCAGCGCCAGCGTGAAGTCCAGCGGGCGGATCCACGGGACGGACCACTCGACCGCGCCTCCGGCGGACACCTGGGCTGTGTTCGCAGCCGCCCACAGCGCCGCCGACAGCGGCACTGCGGCGAGCAGGTAGAAGGCGCGCAGGCCGAGCCGTCGGACCGCGACCGGCGCCGCCACGGCGGCGCCGAGATGCACGAGGAGGAGGATCAGCACGTCCGCAGTGCTCTCGGCACGGTCACCTGGCCCCGGTGCGGGGCCGGCCGATGCGCTCCGGTGTCATGGGCACCCCTCCATTCCCCCAGGTGTCGGCTCACGACCGGACGGTGCCGGCGCTCAGTACCCCTACCCGCTGCGGCCGGCGGCGAACCGGCGCCGGCAGCCGCGCCTCGGGCGGCGCCTCGCCGGCGGCGCGGAACGCCGGAGAAGGAGGCGCTCGGCCGACGCGTGGGGCCGCGTGGGCAGGTGAGCGACCGCTGCGCTTCGCCCCGGGGCGAAGCGCAGCGGTCGCTCGCGTCATTCTAGCGTCGTTTCAGCGGGCGGGCTCTTTGACCGGCGCGAGGGGCTCCGGCTCCGCCTCGCGCCGCGCCACCAGCTTGCCGACCTCCCACAGGAAGAACAGGGCGATGGCCGGCAACAGGGCGAAGATCCACTGCGCGGCCGTCAGCTGCTCGGTCCCGAAGATCCTGCGCATCACGTCCATCTGCGTGATGAGCACGGCAAGGACGACCTCCGCGAGCACCGTCCAGTTCAGATGCCGGTTGTCGAACGTCTCCATGGTGAGGGCACTGGCGGTGACGCTCCGTGCCTGGAACGCGGACGCCACGATCATCAGCGAGAACGCGGTAAGACCGATCGACGCGCCGATCTCGGTGCTGTCGAACCGCTCCGTGCCGTAGGCGATGAGGGCGAGGGTCGTCACCGCCATGAAGAGCCCGACGAGCCCGGCGGTGGTGAGCAGGCCGCGCGTCATGATCGTGGCGTCGCGCGGCCGCGGGGCGCGCTCCATCAGCCCCGGCGTCTCCCTGTCCATGCCCAGGGCGATGCCGAGCGGCGCGTTGACGAGGAAGTTGATGTACAGGATCTGCGGCGCGGAGAAGGGCTGGCCGGCGGCGATGTTGAGCAGACTGGCCCCCAGGAAGGTGATGATGTAGGCGGCGAGTTCCAGCATCACGAAGCGGATGTACTTGTTGAGGTTGTCGTACACCGCGCGGCCCTTCTCGACGGCGCGCACGATGGTCGCGAAGTTGTCGTCCGAGAGGATCATGCGGCCCGCGTTCTTGGCGACCTCCGTACCGCTGCCCATGGCGATGCCGATGTCGGCCGCTTTGATGGCCGGGGCGTCGTTCACGCCGTCGCCCGTCATGGCCACGACGTGTCCCTTCTTGCGCAGCGTCTCGACGAGCAGCACCTTGTGCTCGGGCGCCACGCGGCCGACCACGCCGATGTCGTCGATGCGCCGCAGGCGCTCCGGCTCGCTGAGGGCGGCGAACTCGGCGCCGAGGATCGCCTCGCCCGGGATGCCGAGCTGCTCGGCGATGGCGGCGCCGGTGGTCACGTCGTCCCCCGTCACCATGCGCACGCGGATGCGGGCGCGCTGCGCGTCCCGCACCGCCGCGGCTGACTCCTCCCGCGGCGGGTCGACCATCGCCACGATCGACGTCAGCTGGAGGTCCGTGACGTAGCCCAGCAGATCGCCGTCGGGGTCGAACGTGGCGGCGTCGATGTCACGGACCGCCGCCGCCATCACGCGGTGGCCCTCGCCCGCCATCCGGGCCACGACGGCGTCCCCGCGCTTCCTGAGGTCGTCGTCCAGCGCGTAGACCTTGCCGCCCGCCCGGGCGCTGCCCGTGCGCGCGAACACCGCCGGCGCCGCCCCCTTGACGAAGCAGCGCACGACCTCCTTGCCCGACTCGTCCGTGGCGGAGGTGAACACGGCCATGAGCTTGTACACGGGGTCGAACGGCAGCGTGGCCAGTCGCGGATACCGCTCCCGGCTGGCATCGATGTCCAGACCCGCCTTGTGACCGAGCACCAGCAAGGCCCCCTCCGTGGGATCGCCGACGACCTTGCCGTCCTCGAGCTTGCCGTCGTTGGCGATCACGTAGGGCAGGATGGCCTCGTCGATGGAGGGTGAGCTGCCGGCGGCGTGGTGCACCTGCCCGTCCAGTCCGTAGCCGATGCCCGAGACCGTGTAGCGGTCGGCGGCGTCGACCACCTCGACCACCGTCACCTGGTTCATCGTGAGGGTCCCGGTCTTGTCGGAGTTGATGGCGGAGGTGGAGCCCAGGGTCTCGACCGACACCAGGTCCTTGACGATGGCCTTCTGGGCGGCCAGGTCCTTGGCCCCGAACGAGAGGATCGACTGCAGCACGGTGGGGAGCGCCGTGGGGATGGCGGCGATCGCCAGCGCGACGGCCGTGATGAACAGGCTCTCGGCGCTCTGCCCACGGGAGATGCCGAGCGCGAACATGACCACCATGGTGACCAGGGCGGCGGCGCCGATCCACAGCGTCATGGTGTTGAGCTGCCGGGTGAGCGGGGTCTGTTCGCGCTTGGTCGTCGCCAGCATGCCGGCGATCTTGCCGACTTCCGCGTCGGCGCCCCTGGCCGTGACGATCATGGTGCCGCTGCCGTGGGTGACGGGCGTGTTCATGAAGGCCATGTTGGTCCGGTCGCCGGGGCCGATGTCGGCGTCGGCGAGCGTCTCGGTGGTCTTGGACGCCGGCACGCTCTCCCCGGTGAGCGCCGACTCGTCGATCTCGAGCGAGCTCGCCGCGACGATCCTGCCGTCGGCGGCGACGTTGTCCCCCGCCGCCAGCAGGACGACGTCGCCGGGCACGACCTCCTCGGCCGGGATCTCGGCCTCGACCCCGTCCCGGCGCACGCGCGCCGTCTGGATCATCAGCGACTTGAGCGCGTTCATGGCGCTCTCGGCCTTGCCCTCCTGCCGCAGGCCGGTGACGGCGTTGAAGACGGTGAGGCCCAGCAGCACCAGTCCGGTGCTCCATTGTCCGATGGCCAGCGACACCACGGCGGCCACGAGCAGGATGATCTGCATGTAGGCGCGGTACTGCTCCAGGAAGCGCCGCCACCCCGGCACGCCCTTCTCGGCCGGGAGCGCGTTGGGGCCGTCCTTCTGCAGCAGGTCGGCGGCCCTGGCCGCCGACAGGCCGACTGCCGGGTCCACGCCGAAGCGGGCGGCGACCTCCTCGGCCGAGAGCGCGTACCAGCGCTCGGCGGATCCGGCCGGCGCGTCGTTCTCTGCGGATGTCATCGCAGCCCCCTTCGCTCGACTTGGTGCGGACGGATGAGCGACCTAGTCCGATGTGCGTCGCACTCTACTGCTCCTTCCCGCCGAGCGCCCGTCGATATCCTCCTCACAGACCCCACGGGAGGCCGAGCAGATACCAGAGGATGAAGAGCGCCGTCCATCCGATGGTCAGCACGATGAAGTACGGCATCATCAAGGCGATCACGGTGCCTATCCCCGACCGCTTGTCCCAGCGCGACGCGAACACGACGATGAGCGGGAAGTACGCCATGATCGGGTTGACGACGTTGATCGGCGAGTCTGCGACGCGGTAGCTCGCGAGCACCGCGTCCGGGTCGATGCCGAGCCGAAGGAACAGCGGGATGAAGATCGGCGCCAGCAGCGCCCACTTCGCGATCGCCTGCGGCATGATGATGCCCACCACGAACGTGATGACCATGCCGATGATGAGCAGCCAGACCGGGCCGATGTCCACGCGTTCGAGCAGGTCGCCGAGCTTGACCGCCGCGACCTGGGCGATGTTCGAGTAGTTGAAGTATGCGATGAACTGCGCGATCAGCAAGAAGAGGAAGAGCAGTCCCGCGAGGTTCCCCCACGACTTTGTGACCATGCCGATGACGTCGGTCGCGCTCTTCAGCGTGCCGGTACCGCGACCGTAGCCGACGCCCGCGGCCAGGAAGATGATGGCGATGAGCACGACCAGGCTGTCCATGAACGGGGACGTGCCGATGATGCCGCCGGTCTCGGGGTCGCGCAGCGGCGCGCCGGGCAGGAAGGTCAGCAGCCCGATGACGGCGACGGCGATCAGTGTGAGGACGCCCGCCTGGCGCAAGCCACGCGAGTCCTGTTCGGGCGTCACCTCGGCGGCGTCGTCGATCCCCTCCGCGGGGTTCTGGGGCGAGGCGAGCGTGGCGTCGTACGCGCCCAGCCGCGGCTCGGTGACCCGCCTGGTGACGACAGCGATGAGGACGGTCACCAGGACCGCGGAGACGATGCCGAACCAGAAGTTGGCCGTGATGCTGATGGAAAGCGAAGGGTCGACGAGATGGATCGACTCGTTGGTGATCTCGGTGAGTACGGCGTCGAGCGGCGTGATCAGGAGGTTGACGCCGAAGCCTCCGGCGACGCCGGCGAAGGCCGCCGCCATGCCTGCCAGGGGATGGCGGCCGATGCTCTTGAAGGCGGCGGCCCCCAGCGGGATCAGTACCAGGTAGCCGGCGTCGGAGGCGATGCTCGAGAGCACGCCGATGAACACGATGATGTACGTGAGCGCGCCGGCGGAGGAGATCGCGACGAGCTTCCTGATGAGCGAGGCGATCAGGCCCGACATCTCGGCGACGCCGACCCCGATCATCACGACCAGGATGATGCCCATCGCCGTGAAGCCCATGAAGTTCGGCACGAACGAGGTGAACAGATGACGGACGCCGTCCGTGGTCAGGAGGCCCCGCACCTCGGCGGTCTCCTGGACGACCTCGTAGTCATCGGCCTGCGAGGGCTCCGCGGGCAGCACCTCGCCGGGCAGTGAACCGCCCAGGTCGAGTTCCTCCGTGGACTGGGCGGGAGGCTTGACGACCTCGTACGTCGCGCTCACGTCTGCCCAGTACAGGATCTGGGAGAGCACGATGACGATGAGGATGAGCGCGAGGAACAGGATCGCCGGGTGCGGCACCTTGTTGCCCACGCGCTCGATGAAGTCGAGGGCCCGCTGGAAAGCGCCGCCCTTCTTCTCCCGGGGCGGCGCCGCGTCGGCCGCTCCGTCGGACGCCCGGGTCATGACTCCACTCTCGTGATCGCGGCGAGCCGTCCGAGGAAGTCCGCCTCGGCCAGCGTGGCCTTCCCGAACTCATCCAGCAGGACACGCTCATTGGGTCCGTGGATGTTGGCGTAGCCGTCGGTGGTGCCGGCCAGGATGATGTCGGCGGCGGGCACGGCGCGGCTGAGCGAGCTGACCAGCGGGATCGAGCCGCCGCTGCCCACCGTGACGGTCTCGGCGCCCCAGGCCGCGGACCAGGCCGTCCGCGCGGCCTCGTAGGCCCGGCTCTCCGTGCGGGCGGCAAAGCCGTCCCCGGTGGCTCCCGCCGTGACCTCGAGCTTGATGCCGTAGGGCAGCGTCCGGCGCAGGTGCGCCATCAGTGCCTCCTGCGCCTCTCGCGCGTCCTGCTCCGGGTGCACGCGCAGGTTCAGCAGCGCACGTGCGTGCGGGCTGACGGCGTTCAGCGCGGCGTCCACTGAGGGCGCGTCGATGCCGATCACCGTGATCGCCGGGCCAGACCAGACGCGTGAGCCCAGGTCGCCGCTGCCGATGAGCGGCACGCCGGGCCGGACCTCGGCCAGCGAGCGGAACTCTTCCTCGCTGGCGCCGCCTCCCGGCCACGGGTCTCGGCGGAGACCCTTGACGGCCACGTCGCCATGCTCGTCGTGCAGTGTGGAGAGGGCGCGGACGAGCGCCAGCAGCGCGTCGGGGGCCGCGCCCCCGTACTGGCCGCTGTGCTTGGCCGACCCCAGGGTGCGAACCTCGACCGTGACGTTCGCCATGCCGCGCAAGGCCACGGTCAGCGTCGGCACGCCGGGCCGCACGCTGCCCATGTCGCCGATGAGCATGACGTCCGCGGCGAACAGCTCGGGATGCTGTTCCGGGTACCCGAGCAGCGCCCCGCCGCCGACCTCCTCCTGTCCCTCGATCACCAGCTTGACGCCCACGGGCGGGCGGCCCTCCCAGGCGCGCAGCGCGCCCACGAGGGCGAGGATGTTCGACTTCGTGTCGGCCGCTCCTCGCCCGAGGATCGCACCGTCGCGCTCCACCGCCTGGAACGGCGGCGTGTTCCACTCCGACTCGTCGCCGGGGCCGACCACGTCGTAGTGCGAGTAGAGCAGCACGGTCGGCGCCCCGGGCGGTGCCGGCATGCCGCCGACGACGATCGGAGCCGTGTCCGGCAGTTCGAGCGAGTCCAGGTCGCTGCAGCCGGCGGCGGCGAACAGCCCGATCACCTTGTCGCGCGCCTCGAGCAGGGCGGCGTGTGTGTGCTCGGGGAACCCGGTCTCGGAGACCGATGGGATCGCGACGAGCTCCTCGAGGTCCGCGGTCAGCTCCGGCATCAGGCCCGCGACCAGCCGCGGGAGCTCGGCCAGACGCTCCAGATCCGGGGCATCCATGGCTCGCACCTCCTGTCGACGAGGATCTGCTCCAGCGCGCGTGCGGGCTCTCCGTGCCGCTTGACCCGGCGCCGCGACTCGGCCGAGAGCTTCGACCGGCGGAGGGGGAGCGTCGACACGCCCTGGCTCAGTCCCTTCTTGCCCGACGGGAACGGCAGTGACGCCGATGGTCGCCGCGCGGGACGATGGAGACGGCAGAGAGAGCGACGAGGTGGTGCGGGCGGATCCTCAGGATCCGCCCGGGTGGTGGTGACGGCTGCGCTTCGCGGGGCGCCCGGGAGGCGGCCTCAGGGGTCGCAGGGCGCCGCGGCGTCCCCCTTCTCGAAGCGCATCTTGCACATCGCGTACTCCTCGGGGACCGCGATGGGGTAGGCGCCGTCGAAGCAGGCGCGGCAGAACTGGTCTCGCGGCAGGCCGGTGCTGGCCTGCAGGCCGTCGAGCGTGAGGTAGTGCAGGCTGGTGGCGCCCACGTGATCGCGGACCTGCTCGACGCTGTTGTACGAGGCGATGAGTTCGCTGCGCGTCGCCATGTCGATGCCGTAGAAGCAGGGCCACTGGATGGGCGGCGAGCTGATGCGCAGGTGGACTTCGGCGGCGCCGGCATCCAGCAGCATGCGGACGAGTCTGCGTGTGGTATTGCCGCGCACGATGCTGTCGTCCACCACCACCAGCCGCTTGCCCCTGATGACCGAGGTCAGCGGGTTGAGCTTCATGCGGATGCCGACCTGGCGCAGGTTGTCGTCGGGCTGGATGAAGGTACGGTGCACGTAGCGGTTCTTGATGAGGCCCTCGGTGTAGGGGATGCCGGATTCTGCGGCGCAGCCGATCGCCGCCGGCATCCCCGTGTCGGGCACCGGGATGACGAGGTCGGCCTCCACCGGTGCCTCGCGCCAGAGCTGGCGTCCCATCTCCTGGCGCACGGCGTGCAGGGTCTTTCCGTGCATCACGCTGTCGGGGCGCGCGAAGTAGATGAACTCGAAGATGCAGAGAGCCGGGCGCGCGCCCTGGAGTTCCACGCGTTCGCTGCGCAGGCCGTGCTCGGCGTCGGCGATCACGATCTCACCGGGCTGGATCTCGCGCACGAAGTCGGCGCCGATGATGTCCAGCCCGCTGGTCTCGCTGCTGAACACCGGGTTGCCCTCGTAGTCGCCCAGGCACAGCGGCCGGACCCCGTAGGGGTCGCGGAAGCCGACCACGGCGTTCCCGCTCATGACGGCCGCGGAGAAGGCGCCGCGGATCTTGGTGACCGCCTTGCGCACGGCGCCCAGGAGGTCACCCTCCGCTTCGTGCGCGATCAGCGCCGTGATGACCTCGGTGTCGGTGGTACCGGCGAACTTGACGCCCTGCGCCAGCAGCTCGTCGCGCAGCTCCGTGGTGTTGACGAGGTTGCCGTTGTGCCCCAGGGCGATCACGTCGCCGTTGCGACTGCGCACCAGCGGCTGTGAGTTGGCCCAATGGCTGGAGCCCGTGGTGCTGTAGCGCACATGACCGATGGCATGCTGGCCGCTCAGGCTCTGCAGCATCTGCTCGTTGAACACCTGGCTCACCAGGCCGAGGTCCTTGATGACGGTGACCTGACCGTGGTCGGCCACCGCGATGCCCGCGCTCTCCTGGCCGCGGTGCTGCAGGGCGTACAGCCCGAAGAAGGTCAGCCGCGCGACGTCGTGACCCGGCGCGTGGATGCCGAAGACGCCACAGCTGTCCTGAAGGTCGGTGTGCAAGCCGCTCGTCTCACTCAGGCGAGCCGCTGCGGGAGCGACTCATACGCAGAATGGAGCTCGCTCACCGGTACGGCGAAGAGCTCCTTGCCATCCATGGTACACCGCAGATGCTCGCCGGCAACCCGGCCGACCCTGCGATGAGGCAGGTCGCCGAGGACCGCCTCCAGCTCGGCGACCTTGTCCGGGGCGCAGGTGACGACCACGCGGGTCGGCGCCTCGCCGAAGAGCGCGAGGTCGGCACGGTCGGCGGCGCCGGTGACGACCGACGGGTCCGGCAGGTCGACCTCGGCGCCGAGCCAGCGGCCGGGACGGCCGCAGACCGGCGCCTCGGGGTCGCGGGTCTGCGCGCCGCCGGTGCTGCCGCTGAACACGCAGCACTCGGCGAGCGCCACGGCGAGCCCGCCCTCGGCGCAGTCGTGCGCGCTCTTGAGCAGGCGCTTCTCGATGGCCTCGCGCAGCTTCTTCTGCAGCTCGACCTCGAGCGGCAGGTCGACGTCCGGGATGCGACCTTCGACCTTGCCGAACAGGACCTTCTGGTACTCGCTGCCGTCCATCCAGGCGGCGGTGTCGCCGAGCAGCAGCACGACGTCGCCCCCGTCCTTGAAGGCCCCGTCGATGTGCACGCTGACGTCGTCGAAGATGCCGAGCATGCCGACCATCGGCGTGGGGTAGATCGCCTGGCCGAAGCTCTCGTTGTAGAAGCTGACGTTGCCCGACACGACCGGCGTGTCGAGGGCCTCGCAGGCCTCGGCCATGCCCTCGATGGCCTGTTCGAACTGCCAGTAGATCTCGCCCTTCTCGGGGTTGCCGAAGTTGAGGCAGTCGGTGACGGCGACGGGCAGGGCGCCGGTGCAGGCGAGGTTGCGTGCCGCCTCGGCGGTCGCCGCCTTGGCGCCGCGGTACGGGTCGAGGTAGCAGTGGCGGCCGTTGCAGTCGTTGCTGAAGGCGAAGCCGCGGTCGGTGCCCTTGATGCGCAGCACCGCGGCGTCGGAGCCGGGGATCTGTACGGTGTTGGCCTGGACGATGTAGTCGTACTGCTCCCAGGCCCAGCGCTTGTCGGCGATGTTCGGCGCGGCGAGCAGCTCCGCCAGCGCCGCGCCGAGGTCCGCCGGCCGCGGATATGCCGCATCGCTCACGGCGACGGGGTCGTCGGCGATGTACTCGGGCTTGACCGAAGGGGTACGGATCACGGGCGCCTCGTCGGCGAGCCGCCGTGCCGGGATGTCGCCGACCATCTCGCCGTGCCACCAGATGCGCAGCATCTTCGT
>JAAZAR010000008.1 GCA_012514235.1 Actinomycetota bacterium | reverse complement strand
GTCGCGCTCCTGCTCCTCTGCGCCTACCCCGCCCTCGACATGCGGACCGGGGTCTCGGGCGTGAGCACCTTCCCGGACGACTTCCAGAGCAAGCAGGGGTTCGCCGTGCTCGACCGCCAGTTCTCGGCCGGCGCGGTCAACCCGGTCCAGATCGTCGTCGACGGCCGGGTGGACGATCCGGCCGTCCGGGCCGGCATGACGCGTCTCGAGGCGGCGCTCGCCGACGACGAGGCGTTCGGGCCCGTGCAGACGCAGGTGGCCGAGACGGGCACGCTGGCGCTGCTGTCCGTGCCCGTCGCCGGGGACGCCGTAGGCGACGTCGCCATCCAGAAGGTGCGCGAACTGCGGGAGACGCTCGCGCCTGCCGCCTTCGGCGGCACGGGGGCGAGCGTCTACGTCACCGGCCAAACCGCCGGCAACATCGACTACATGGACATGGTGAACGGCTCCTTCCCCTGGGTGGTCGCCCTCGTCCTCAGCCTGAGCTTCGTCCTGCTGACGATCGCCTTCCGCTCCGTCGTCATCCCGGCCAAGGCGATCCTCATGAACCTGTTGAGCGTCGGGGCGGCCTACGGCCTCGTCACGCTGGTCTCGTTGAAGGGCTGGGGCGCCGGATTCCTCGGCTTCCGGCAGGTCGAGACGATCGAGCAGTGGGTGCCGCTGTTCCTGTTCGCCGTGCTGTTCGGCCTCTCCATGGACTACCAGGTGTTCCTCCTCAGCCGCATCAAGGAGACCTGGGACCGCACGCACGACAACACGCGTGCGGTCACGGAGGGCATCGGGGCGACCGCCGGCATCATCACGGGCGCCGCGCTGATCATGGTCGCCGTGTTCGCCGGGTTCGCGGCCGGCGACCTCGTGATGTTCCAGCAGGTCGGGTTCGGGCTCGCGGTCGCCGTCCTGCTGGACGCGACGCTCATCCGCGTCTTGCTGGTCCCGGCGGCGATGAAGCTGCTCGGCCGGTGGAACTGGTACCTGCCGAGCTGGCTGGAGTGGCTGCCGCACCTGAGCATCGAGGGCGCGCCGACGGTCGCGACCGGGCTGCAGCCTGAGCCGACCGCGGACGAATCAGGCTTCGACGCGGGGCCGGCGGAGAGACGCGCGGCCTGAGCAGCTGTCGCAGCGCCGCCAGCACCGCATCAGCCCCGTCACTGCCGCTCCGCCGAGCCTGTCGACGCGCGCGACCCGCGCGTGAGCGAGACGGCGGCGCCGATCACTGCGATCGCGGCGCCGAAGAGCATCGCGTACGTGTACCCGCGCGCATAGGCGTCGACGGCGCGCGCCGCCACGTCGCCGCCCCGGACGCCGTGCGAGAGCAGCAGCCTGCCGCCCAGCGCCCCGAGCTGGCTGGCCGCGACGCCGCCCAGCAGCGCGACGCTCAGCGCCTGACCGGCCGTGCGCATGGTGCTGAGGAACGCGCTGGCCTGGCTGAGCTGGTCCCTGCGCACGCTCCCCATGACGGCGGAGGTGTTGGGGGCGCTGAAGGCCGCCATGCCGAGGCCGACGACGGCGAAGCAGGCGGCCACGTACCAGAGCGGCGCCGCCTCGGACATCAGGGCGAGCAGGGCCATGCCGGCGGCGATCGCGACCATGCCTCCGGTCGCCAGGACCCGCGACCCGATGCGGTCGCTCAGGCGGCCGCTGAACGGGCTGAGCACGGCCATGAGCAGCGGCATGCTCAGCAGCAGCCACCCCGTGAGCGACGCCGACCTGCCCTGGACCAACTGCAGGAAGATGGCGGTGAGCAGGGTGATCCCGTACAGCGCCATGTAGTTGAGGAGGGCCGCCGTGTTGGCGGCCGCGAACAGCCTGTTCTTGAGCAGGAGGTCGAGGTTCAGGATCGGCGTCGCGACGCGGCGTTCCACGACGACGAACGCGACGAGGCAGGTCGCCGAGACGACCAGCAGCCCCAGGGTGCGCGGCGAGGCCCAGCCCCACTCGACCGAGAACGTGAGCGGCACGAGGAGCGCCACGAGGAAGCCGCCGAGCAGGACGGACCCGAGCACGTCCAGACGCGGTCCGGGCACCCGTTCGCTGCGCGGCAGCATGAGCCAGCCCCAGAGCAGCACGAGCGCGCCGATCGGCAGGTTGATGAGGAAGATCCATCGCCACCCCACGGAATCGGCGATGAAGCCCCCCAGCGGAGGTCCGACGGTGAGCCCGATGTAGACCGCCATGACGTTGATGCCGAGAGCGCGGCCGCGTTCGGAGGGCGGGAACACGGCCGTGACGATGGCGGCCGACGTGGCCCCCATGAACGCGGCGCCCGCGCCCTGGAGGATGCGGGCGCCGATGAGCCACACCCCGACGGTGCTGAGCGAGCACAGCAGCGAGGCGACGGTGAAGACGGCGATGCCGAGCAGGTAGTAGCGCACGCGACCGTGGTGGTCGGCGAGCCTTCCGGCCGGGATGAGCAGGACCGCCGTCGTGAGCAGGAAGGCGGCCGAGACCCAGACGGCGGCGGTGAAGCTCAGGCCGAGGTCCTGCCCGATCACCGGCATGGCGACGTTGACGATGGAGCTGTCCAGCGGTCCCATGAAGGCGCCGACCGACGTGAGCGCCAGCAGCTGCCAGCGGCGCCGGTGGACGTCCTCGTCCGTCATACGCGTGATCAGCGCCATGGTCGCGGCAGTCGCTCAGGCCTCACGAGACCCAGGTGACGAACTCGTCCAGGGGGGCGCGGGACCGCTCGAAGGTGTTGAACGGGGCTTCGAGGTCCGGCCAGCCGAGCGTGACCGCGACGACCATGCGCTGTTCCTCCGATCCAGGGAGGATCTGGCGCAGCAGCCCGGGGTAGCGGACCAGCGTGGTGGACTGGCACGTGCCGAGCCCCTTGTCGCAGGCGGCGAGGCAGACGTTCTGCACGAGAGAGGCGGTGTCGTAGGCGGCGTAGGCCGGCGCGAGGCAGGCCTCGAACCCGAAGACGAGGAGGACGGGCGCGCCGAAGCAGTCCGCCATGCGCTCGAGCGAGGCGGCCGGCCCCGAGGCCTCACCGGCCGCCTCCAGCGTGGCGGCGCGCGTCTTCATGAGTTCCACGGCGCGCGCCGAGCACGCCGCGGGCCAGTCGTCGGTCGCCGTACCCTGCAGGTCGGAGGCGTCGGCCTCCTCGCGAGCGAGCGCCGCCTTGAACGCCGCCTTGAACCGCTCCAGGGCGTCGCCGGTGACGACCCAGACACTCCACGCCTGCGTGTTGCGCGACGAGGGAGCCCACCGCGCCTCGTCCAGGATCTCCCTGATGAGCTCCTCCGGAACCGGGTCTGTGGTGTAGGCGCGGATGCTCCGGCGCCCGCGGACGACGCTCGCGAACTCCATGACGCACTCCTTCGTGTCGAGGGTCTTCGTGTCGGCGTCTTCGTCAGCCTACCGCCTCGCTTCCTCCTCGTCTCCACCTTGACAGGAGCGACGACGGCACACTAGTCTTTCATATAATGTCTAGATATATCATCGGCAGACGACAACGCCATCCCTGACGGAGCGCTCACATGCCGACGCGCGCCTTTCGCCCCTCCCCTTCGGCGCAGCACGACCGGCATGGCTTCGTTGTCGTGAAGGGCGCGGGCGGCGACCCCCCGACTTCCGCCGCTCGCGCCCTCACACTTCACGGGCCAGTACCCACGGCGTTCGCGGCGCCGTCACACGCAAGGAGGACGATGTGAACGAGACACTGACCAGCGCGCTCGTCGAGATGCGCGAGGACGACGTCCTGGCGGCCGTCGGCGCCGCAAAGGCGGCCGGCATGGCCGCGACCGACATCATCGCCGACCTCCAGGCCGGCATGAAGACGATCGGCGACAAGTACGAGGCCGGCGAGTACTTCCTCAGTGAGCTCATCATGTCGGCCGAGATCTTCAAGCGCGCCCTCGCCGAGCTCGGTCTGGACCAGTCGGCGGCCGACACGGGCGCGCGCGGCACCGTGGTCCTGGGCACGGTCCACACCGACATCCACGACATCGGCAAGAACATCGTCGCCAGCGTGCTCTCCGCCAACGGGTTCCGGGTCGTCGACCTCGGCGTCGACGTGCCGGTCGAGAAGTTCGTCGCCGCCGTCAAGGAGCACTCGGCCCAGGTCGTCGGCCTCTCCTGCCTGCTCACCACCGCCTTCCCGGCGATGCAGGAGACCATCGAGGCCCTCGCCGCCGCCGGCCTGCGTGACAAGGTCACGGTCGTCATCGGCGGCGGGCCCGTGAGCGACGACCTGGCGGAGCAGCTCGGCGCCGACGGCGCCGGCGCCAGCGCCCAGGAGGCCGTCAACCTTGCCGCCAAGGCAGTCGAAGGAGGTGCCGCATGATCGCCCCGAGCAGCGACCCGCGCTGGGAGCGCCTGCGCAAGGCCGTCGCCCTCGAGCCGGTGGACAAGGTCCCCGTCTGCCTCGAGGGCGTCGCCTGGTGCGCGCGCGTCACAGGCATGACGCTGGAGGAGTTCCTCAGCGACGCCACCAAGGCCACGAAGGCCAACATCGACGCCTTCCGGCTCGTCGGCAACGCCGACTGCGCCAACAACCCGTCGTTCGCCTCATCGTCGCTCAACTTCCTGTGGATGACGGGCGTCAAGCGCCCCGGCTACGAACTCGGCCCGGACGAGCCGTGGCAGGTCGAGGAGTCCGGGCTCATGACGCCCGAGGACTACGACAGGATCATCGAGATGGGCTGGCCGGCGTTCCAGGCCGAGTTCCTCAACGAGCGCATCCGTCCCGGCGTGCTCGACGAGTTCCTCGAGTTCCTGGGCAAGGGGCCGTCGGTGGTCGAGCAGGCCAAGGCGGCCGACATGCCCTTCCTCTCCATGGGCATCATCATCCAGCCGTTCGAGCCGCTGTGCGGCGGCCGCACCTTCACGCAGTTCATCCTCGACCTGTACCGCATGCCCGACAAGGTCGAGCAGGCGATGCAGGTCATGTTCCCGGGGATGAACGACGCGGCCATCGCGGGCTGCGCCGCGCTCGGGTCGCCCGGCGTGTGGATCGGCGGCTGGCGCTCGGCCAGTCGCATGCTGGCCCAGCCGCTCTGGGACCGCTTCGTGTGGCCCTACATCAAGGAACTCACCCTGCAGGTCGACGCCGCCGGGCTCATCCCCATCCTGCACTTTGACTCCGACTGGACGCGCGACCTGCCGCGGCTGCTCGAGCTGCCGGCCGGGCGGTGCGTCCTGTCGCTCGACAGCATGACCGACATCCGCAAGGCCAAGGAGATCCTGGGCGATCACATGTGCATCATGGGCGACGTGCCGCCGGCACTGCTGAGCAGCGGCACCCCGGACCAGGTGCGCGAGCACTGCACCCGGCTCATCCGCGACATCGGCCCGACCGGCTACATCCTGCAGTCGGGCTGCGACATCCCGGTGGACGCTCCACTGGAGAACGTCAAGGCCATGGCCGACGCGGCCGAGGCGGCGGCCGGCTGACGGCGACGCACGAGAGAGCGGGCGGGCGGGGGCGCCGGAGGCAGGATGCCGCCGGCGCCCCGCTCCGTCACCCTCGAGCCACGCCTGCCTGCGAGAGACCCACGTGACCGGCGACGCGACGGAGAATCCCACCTCCGGGAGCGGACACGGACGCCTCGTGCTCCTCGCCTGCCCGGCGGTGACCGGCGAACTGGCGGAGGGCGTCATCGACGCCGTGGACTGCCGCGAACTCGAGGCGCACCTGCACGTCAAGCCCGACAGCCTCAAGGTCGCGCTGCGCGAGGCGGTCGCGGAGCTCGACGAGCCCGGCACGACCATCGTCCTCGGCTACGGGCTGTGTTCCAACGCCGTCCTCGGCCTCAAGACGGAGCACGCTACGCTGGTCGTGCCCCGCGTGGACGACTGCATCGCCATGCTCCTCGGCTCCAACGAGGCGTTCTCACGCGAGGCCGAGAAGGAGCGCGGCAGCTACTACCTCGCCAAGGCGTACCTCGACGAGTGCTCCACCATCGTGAGCGAGCACGAGGCGATGGTCGAGAAGTACGGGCAGGAGCGCGCCGAGCGGATGATGCGGCTGGTGCTCAAGCACTACAAGCGTGTGGTCCTGGTCCGCACCGGGCGCTACGACATCGAGCCGCTGCGCCGGCGGGTCGACGAAGTCGCCCGCGTCTACGACCTCGCGATCGAAGAGGTCGAGGGCACCACGAGGATCCTGGATGGGCTCGTGGCCGACGAATGGGGCGACGATTTCATCGTCGCCCCTCCGGGCCACGAGCTGACGCTCCGGGACTTCAAGCCGGAGCTGTACAAGGACGCTGCCGGAGAAGCGGCGGCCGGCGGCGGACCCCGCGGCAGACCCCGCGACGGCGGGCCCGAGCCGGACGCCTGACGGCGTGGACGCACTCTGCATCGCCGGCTTCCTCGGCTCCGGCAAGACGACCATCCTCCTCGAGGCGGCGCGCGCACTCACCGACGGCGGTGCGCGCGTAGCCGTCATCGAGAACGAGATCGGCGAGGTGGGCGTCGACGGCGGCTACGTGCGCGAGCAGGGGCTGCCGGTACGGGAGCTCTTCGGCGGCTGCATCTGCTGCACCCTGCAGGTGGGGCTCGTCGAGACGCTGCGGTCCGTCCGCGACAGCTACGGGCCGGACTGGGTGGTCATCGAGCCCACCGGTCTGGCGGCGCCCGGAGACATCCTCGGGCTGGTCGCGGACACCATCGAGGGTCTCGACCTGGTCCGCGTGCTCACCGTCGTCGACGCCGAGCGCTGGTCGATGCTGCTCGAGGTGGTCGAGCCCCTGATCACCTCGCAGCTCGAGAGCGCCGACGTCGTCGCCGTCAACAAGGCCGACGCCGTCGACGACCAGCAGCTCGCGGCGGTGCTCGCCGCCGTGAGGCGCCTGTCCGGCGACGCCCTCGTCCTGCCGGTCTCGGCCGCCACCGGCGCGGGCATGCCGGCGCTGCTCCGGGCGATGTCGTGAGCGGCGCGGGTCACGAGCATCGCCACGGCGACGACCGGCACAGACAC
This sequence comes from Actinomycetota bacterium, assembly GCA_012514235.1. Lineage (GTDB taxonomy): Bacteria > Actinomycetota > Thermoleophilia > UBA2241 > UBA2241 > CAIXSE01. The sequence continues at coordinate 68,475 of JAAZAR010000008.1, read as the reverse complement.
GAGCACCTGAGTCACGTGCCGGACGCGGCCTCGCCCGCGGTCTACGCCGCGCGCGCCGGCCTCCTCTTCGACCCGCCGGCACGCGGTGACGACGTCGAGCAGGCGCTCAGGCGGTTCCTCGCCGCGCTTTCCTCGGCCCTGTCAGCAGCAGGCTGCACGCTGGTCGGGCACATCAAGGGCGGCGTGAACGGCGCCGGCGGCGGCCTGGCCTTCCACCTCACCAGACTGGACGCGGCGCCGGCGATCGCCGGCGGCCACGCCGGCCCGGTCTCCGACGCCGAGCTCACGCTCAACGTGATCGTCTTCGGCGTCGACGAGGCCAGGCTGCCCGCGCTCGTCCAGCACGCGTGGGCCGAGGGCGCCGGGGTCGCGGCGTCCTGGCCCGACTGAGCACCGTACGCGGGCGGACGGCGGCGGGGGCGCTACGCCCCCGCCGCCGTCCTCTCTCACCTGCCGTACTTGCGTCCCGCCTCGATGAACGCCTTGTACGCGGCCGGGTCGGCCTCATCCAGGACGATCCCGCTGCTGAGGATGAAGCCGCCGTCCTGAGCCGTCGTCTCGAGCAGGCCCTTGACGTAGGCGTCCATCTCCTCCGGGGTGCCCATGGCGAACAGCGCCGCCGGCACGTTGCCGCCGATGCACTGCCGCTTGCCGACGATCTCCTTGGCGCGCTGCATGTCGGTGGCGTCGAACATCCAGATCATGCGATGCGCCGGGATCTCCTCGTCGGCGATCACCTCGAGGCGCTCGTTGTACGAGCCCTCGACGAACACCCACGGCACCAGACCCTCTTCGATCAGGCCGAGCAGCACGGCCTTGAAGGTCGGCCAATACAGCTCCTTGAAGTCGGCGTCGCTCATGAACCCGTCGGCGCCCTTGTGGATCGGGATGAAGACGATGGGGTTGCCGGTCATGTCGTTGGAGCGCCTGGCCCAGTCCACCGACTGCGGCACGAGCCTCTCCATGGCTGCCTTGACGTTCTCCGGCTGGCGGAACTTGTCGAGCATGAGCCCGCGCGTGCCGCGCATGGTGTCGCCGAGGGTGTCGTACGGCGCCTTGGTCGCCCCGCCGGCCGTCTGCGGGATGCCGAGGGTGGCCATGACCCTGCCGTCCGCGGCCATCGCCGCCTGCAGCCACTCCATGGCCGCGTCGCCGGCCTCGGCCAGCTTCTGCAGCATCTCCTTGACGGGCGGCGCCGAGAACCCGGCGAAGAACGGCGCCGTGAAGGGGATCTCCACGAGGTCCGTCCACGGCGGCAGCATGGAGAACGGCTCCATGGCGCCGAACACGCGCGGCAGGTACGACCGCTGCCAGTACGAGCCCGGGTCCTGGATCAGCGCCGCGTACTCGTCGCCCTTCATCCACTCCTGCTCGCTGTACTGGTAGCAGGTGTCGTCGGGCGTGCCGTGGCCCGGCCACGTGTAGAGGCGGTAGTCGAGGATGTCGAACAGCTTGCCCGGCACGATGCCCAACGTGAGTCCGATGCCGTCGGGCCTGGTCTCCTCATGGAAGCGGAACCAGTCTTCCTTGAAGATCTCATAGTCGTAGTAGGCCTGCTTGGCGGTGTGCCCATAGAAGCGGAAGGGCAACAGGCCGATCCAGGGAGCGATCGGTACCGTCGCAGGCTTCTTGCCGGCGAGCACGTCGCGGTACAACTGCACGCGGTCGCGATACTCCTGGGCGACCTCGGGAGAGGCGAACTCGATGGGGATGTTCTGCCAGGCGTCCAGCCGCCACTGCAGCCGCTGGTCGGGGGTGAGTTCGCTCCAGTTGTCGGGCAGGGTCATGACGCACCTCCCGTCCACTGCCTGGCGAGTTCGACGGCGTCGACCGCGTCCTTGCCCCATGCGTCGGCCCCGGCGTACTCCACCACGGCGTCCGTCACTGGGGCGCCGCCAAGCATGACCTTGACCTGGCCGCGCAGACCGGCTTCGTCGAGCGCGGCCACCGTGGCCTTCATCGAGTCGAAGGCGACGGTGAGCAGGCCGCTCAGCCCGACCACCTGCGCTCCGCTCTCGCGCACGCTGTCCACGACCTTGGCGACCGGCACGTCCACGCCAAGGTCGACGACCTCGAAGCCCGCGATGTCCAGCATGGTCACGACGATGTCCTTGCCGATGTCGTGGATGTCGCCCTGGACGGTGCACATCACGACCGTGCCGAGCTTGCCGCCGGAGCCCTCAGCCTTGAGGTACGGCTTCAGCTCCGCGGTGATGCCGCTCATGATCTCGCCCGCCATGATGAGCTCGGGGATGAACGCCTCGCCGTCGGCGAACCGCTGCCCGATCACGTCCATCGCCTCGCGGCAGGCGGCGACGATGTCGAGCGGGTCGGCGCCCCCTTGCAGTGCCTCTCTCGTGATCCGCAGCGCGTCGTCTTCGCGCAGCTCGATCACCGCTTCTTTGAGCGCTGATGACATGCAACCTCCCTGGTCTGTGATGGGCGCGAGCCCGCAAGCGGCTCGCGGCCTCCCCCATGGCCAAGCGCCGGTCGGCGCGTCCAGCCGGTTCCGGCGCCATCATACCAACCACTACCCTACTGGTCTAGGGAAGTTTGTCCGAGAGTGCTAGAATGCCGCGACAGAGTAGCCGGACGCGCTGACGTGGCACGAGGAGAACTCCCCGGTGAAGGACCGCCCGCCGATCGACCGAGACTCGTTCGAGCCTCCCTACGCGCAGCTCGCGCGCACCATCCGCGAGCGCATCGCCGGCGGCGCGTACCGGCCCGGCGACCGGCTGCCGTCGGAGGCGGAGCTCTGCGCCGCGTTCTCGGTCAGCCCGATGACCGTGCGCCGGGCCATCGGCGAGCTGGTCCGCGCGGACGTCGTAGTCACGGAGCACGGCCGCGGCACGTTCGTGAAGCCCCCGCAGCTGGCCGCCGCCAGCTTCGACCTCGGCGACCTCATGCGCTACCTGGCCAGCCCGGACGTCGAAGCGCGCATCCTCGAGGCGCGCATCGTCTCGGCCGGTCCGCGCGTGGCCGAGAAGCTGGCGCGCGAGGAGGGCGAGCGCGTCATCTCCATCAAGCGACTGCTCCTGCGCGGCGACGAGCCGGTCTTCTACCACAGCGAGTACCTCGTCTTCGATCCGGCCCGCCCGCTGGTCGAGGCCGAGCTCGCCACCACGGCGCTGCAGGACCTCTTCTCCGGCGCCCACGGCTCGGACCTCAAGTTCGGCCGCCTCACACTGCACGCCTCCGCCTTCACCGAGACGGAGGCGTCCCAGCTCGGAGAGCAGCCCGGCACGCTCGCCTGGGTGCTCGAGCACCTCTTCTTCGACTTCGACGACCGGCCGGAGAGCTGGGGCCGCTTCGTCGGCCGCGCCGACCGGCTCAGCTTCACCACCACGGTCGGCATCCCCGGCCCCCAGGAAGGAGTCTGATCCTCGTGAGCACCACTCCCGGCGACAGCCTCGACGAGCTCATCGTGCGCATGGACGAGCGCGGGGCGCTCGCGCAGATCCGCGAGCGGCTCGGCGCGGGCGAGGATCCGGCCGTGCTCGTCGGCGAGTGTCGCACCGGTATGGAGCGGGTGGGCCGGCTGTACGAGGAGGGCACCTACTTCATCTCGGCCCTCATCATGGCCGGCGAGATCATCCGTGAAGCCGCCGAGCTGCTCTACCCTCGCATCGGCGCCGCCCAGGCCGGCACGGCGACCGGCGGCGGCGCCGCGGCCGGCTCCGGCGGCGCGAAGATGGTCATCGCCACCGTGCGCGGCGACATCCACGACATCGGCAAGAACATCGTGGTCGCGCTGCTCGACGCCGAGGGCTTCACGATGGTGGACCTCGGCGTCAACGTGACCCCGGAGGCCGTCGCCGAGGCAGTCGAGCGCGAGCGGCCGGACGTGCTGGGTCTCTCGTGCCTGCTCACGTCCGGCTACGAGGCGCTGCGCGAGACCATCGACCTCGTGCGGAGGCAGTCCTCCGCCTGGCACCCGCACCTGCCGGTCGTGCTGGGCGGCGCCGCCGTCGACGGGATGGTGAGCGACCGCCTGGGCGCCGACGGCTGGTGCGTCGACGCGGCGCGCGGTTTGGACTTCGTGCGCGCGCTCATCGCCTGAGCCTTCCCGGCGCTCGCCGCCGCCGAGAAAAGGCTGACGGCGGGGGCCTCGCGACCCCCGCCGTCGACTTCGGCTCCGGCGCTTGAGCGCCGGCTCACACCCGCTTCGCGGGCCTCACGGTCCGACCCGACGCCTTCAGACGCCGGGGTCGCGCATCGAGCTCAGGCGCTCAGGCCTGTGCGCCGTACTTGAGGCCCGCCTCGATCATCTGCTTGACGCACTCCGGCTTGGCCTCGTCGATGACGATGCCCGAGCCGAGGATGAACCCGCCGTCCCTGGCGACGTCCTCGATGAGCTGGCGCACGTAGTCGTCCATGTCCTGCACGGTCCCGGTGGTGAGCAGTGCGCCCGGCACGTTGCCGCCGATGCACTGGTAGCCGCCGAGGTGCCTCTTCGCCTCGCTCATGTTGGTGGCGTCGAACATCCAGATCATCCTGCCGGCCGGGATCTCCTCGTCGTGGATCGCCTCGAGGCGGTCGTTGTACGCGCCCTCGGCGAAGCACAGCGGCACGAGACCCTCGTCGATCAGGCCCTGCAGGACCTTCTTGAGCGTCGGCCAGTAGAACGTGCGGAAGTCGGCGTCGCTGAGGAACCCGTCGGCGCCCTTGTGCAGCGGGATGAAGACGAACGGGTGCCGCGTCTTGTCGTTGCTGCGCACCGCCCAGTCGATGGCGAGCGGCACCAGGCGCTCGCACGCCTCGAGGACCTTGTCCGGCTGACGGAACACGTCGAGCATGAGGCCGCGCGTGCCGCGCAGCGTGTCGCCGAGGATGTCGTACGGGGCCTTGGTCACGCCGCCGGCGAAACCCGGAAGGCCGTACTTCGCCGTCGCCTTTGCGTCCATCGCCGAGAAGTTCTGGATCCACTCCATGGCCGCATTGCCGGCGTCGATCATCTTCTTGAGCATCTCCTGGACCGGCGGCGTGCCGAACGGGATGAAGAACGGGCCGACGGTGGGACCCTCGACCAGATCGGTGAAGGGGTCGAGGGTGGCCCACGGCTCAAACGCTCCGATGACCCGCGGCAGGTAGAACCGCTGCCAGTAGCCGGAGGGGTCGGCGATGAGCAGGTCGTACTCGTCGGCCTTCATGTACTCGGCCTCGTTGTACTGGTAGCCCGAGTCCTCACCCACGCCGTGCCCCGGCCAGTCGTAGAGCCTGTAGTCCAGGGCGTCGTAGATGTGCACCGGCACGATGTTGATGGAGAAAGCCAGCACGTCCTGCCGGTACTCGGCGTGGAACTTCATCCAGGCATCGGCCAGCTTGGCGTAGTCGTAGTAGGTCTCCTTGGCGGTGAGCCCTTGGGAGAGACCCGGGAAGAGGCTCATCCACGGCGCGATCGGCACGCGCGCCGGCTTCTTGAGCTCCACGGCGTCGCGGAAGAGCTGGACGCGGTCCTGATACTGCTGTCTGACCGCGTCCGACTCGAACTCGACCGCCGGGTTCGCCCAGGCGTCCATGCGCGCCTCGTACCGCTGGCGCGCGTCAAGGTCCTTCCAGTCTTCAGTGAACGCCATCACGCCTCCCCGATCCACTGTCTGGCGAGCTCGACGGCCTCCACGGCGTCCTTGCCGTAGCCGTCGGCTCCAGTGTACGCGACGACCTGCTCCGTGATCGGCGCGCCACCGATCATGAGCTTCGTGTCGTTCAGCCCGGCCTCGCGAGCGGCCGCGACGACCTTCTTCATCGAGTCGATGGCGCTCGTGAGCAGGCAGCTCATGGCGATGATCTTCGCGCCCTTCTCCCGTGCGGCGGTGACGAACTCGTCCACCTTGACGTCCACGCCCAGGTCGACCACGTCGAAGCCGGCGATGTCGAGCATCGTGACCACGATGTCCTTGCCGATGTCGTGGATGTCGCCCTGCACGGTGCCGATGACCACGACGCCGAGCTTGTCGTCGTCCGCGGGCGTCGACTGCAGATGCGGCTTCAGCCTGGCCGAGACGCCGGACATGATCTCGCCGGCCATGATGAGTTCGGGGATGAAGGCCTCGCCGGCGGCGAACTTGTCCCCGATCGTGTCCATGGCCGTCTTGCATTCGGCCAGGATGGCGACGGGGTCGACCCCCTCCGCCAGCTTCCGGTCGACCATGGCCAGGGCGTCGGCCTCACGCAGCTCGACGATGGCCTGGGTCAGCTCCTGTGTCACTGTTCCTCCCTTGCGGTGCCAGCCGCGGTCGGTACTTCCGCCTGCGCCTCGCCCATGTAGAGCGCCTCGAGGCGAGGGTCTCCGCGCAGTTCGTCCGGAGTGCCGCCCAGCGCGATCGTGCCCTTCTCGAGCACGAACACGCGGTCTGCGAGGCTGAGTCCCCGCTCCATGTTCTGCTCGATGAGGATCATCGTGGTGCCCTCGTCGCGGATCTTGACGAGGGTGTCGTAGAGACGGTCGACCGTCGCCGGCGCGAGGCCGAGCGCGATCTCGTCGAAGATGATGACGTCGGGGTCGGCCATCAGGGCGCGGCCGATGGCCAGCATCTGCTGCTGGCCGCCCGAGAGCTGCATGCCCGACTTGTCGCGGCGCTCGGCGAGCACCTCGAACAGGTCGTACACGCGTGCGAGCCGGTCCTGCAGGCCGGCCTTCTTGACCGACCCGGCCAGCACGAGGTTCTCGTGCACGGTGAGGTCGGCGAAGATGTGCCGGCCCTCCATGCAGTGCGCCAGGCCCAGTCTGGCCACATCGTGCGACTGCAGCCCGGTCATGTCCTTGCCGCTCAGCGTGATGCGGCCCGTCGAGACCGGGATCATGCCGCTGATGACGCGTGCCGCGGTCGTCTTGCCGGCGCCGTTGGTGCCGAGCAGGGCCACGACCTCGCCCTGGTGTACGTCGAAGGTGATGTTCGAGAGCGCCTTGAAGTGCCCGTAGCCGGCCGACACGCCGTCGAGCGAGAGGATCGGACGGGCATCCTCCTTGACCGTGTGAGGCGTCACGCGCGGCACGAGCTCCTCACACCCGGTGCCCAGGTAGCAGGAGACGACATCCGGCTCCGCCAGCACCTGCGCCACCGGGCCGTCGGCGATGAGCTTGCCGAAGTCCAGGACGGCGACCCGGTCGCTGCACTCGGTGATGACGTCCATGATGTGCTCGATGATGACGATGGCCTCGACGCGATGTCGCAGGGCCTTGATGACCTCGATGAGCTCGAGGACCTCGGTCTCGACGAGGCCCGCCCCGATCTCGTCCATGAGCAGGATGCGGGGCTCGAGCGCCAGCGTGCGCGCCAGCTCGAGCCGCTTGAGCTGCAGCAGCGTCAGGTCCTCGGCCTTGACGTGGGCGACGTCCCACAGGCCGAGCTCGTGCAGGATGGTCTCGCACTCGGCGTACACCCCGCCGCCGCTCGACGACTGAGCCCCGTAGTGGCGGGCGACCATCAGGTTCTCGAGCACCGTCATCTGACGGAACGGCCTGGGGATCTGGTGCGTGCGGCCGATGCCCAGACGCGCCCGCTTGAAGGACGGCATGTGCGAGACGTCCTGACCGTCGAAGACGACGGTGCCGGAGGTGGCGTGCGTGGCACCGCTCAGCATGCCGACGAGCGTGCTCTTGCCGGCCCCGTTCGGCCCGATGATGCCGAGCACCTCGCCCTTGCGGACCTCGAGCGTGATGTCCGAGGCGGCGACCACGTCGCCGTAGCGCTTGGTCAGGCCCTGGCAGCTGAGCAGCACGGGGCCCGCGGCCGCGGCCTCCGCCGGCGCGTCGTTCAACGCGCCGGCGATCTGCGCGGCCGCCGCCGATGACGCGGCCCTCCGCTCGGCGGTCAGCTCGATCTGGGCTTCCTCGCCGGCCTCCGTCGTCTTCCGTTTGATGAACCTGCCGGCGATCAGCTTGACCACGCCCCAGATGCCGAACGGGGCGAAGCGGATGATCAGGATGACGATGAGTCCCGTGATGAGCACGTGCAGCTCGGGGTAGTCGGCGAGGCTCTCCGCCAGCCACACGGTGAACACGCCGCCGATGGCGGGGCCGATGATGGTGCCGACACCGCCGACGATCGTCGTCGTCACGATGTTGATGGTCCACGTGATGGAGAGCGCCCCGTCAGGCGTGACGACGCTGAGGCGCAGTGCCTCGAGCGCGCCGACCATGCCGATGAGGAACGACGAGAGCACCCACACCCAGAGCTTGGTGCGGAACGTGGAGACGCCGATCTCCTGCGCCGTGTCCTCGTCGTCGCGCAGGGCGCGGAGACTCAGGCCCAGGCGGGTCCTGAGCACCACCCAGATGACCGCGGTCGAGATGACGGCGAGCGCGAGCGCGTAGGGATACAGCGTCGTGATCTGCGACGTGTACTCGGTGAGGAACAGGCCGGTGGTGCCGCCGAGGCCGTTCCAGTTGACCATGAACACGTACACGGCCTGCGCCAGCACGAGGGTGGCGATGGCGAAGTAGAGGCCGCGGAAGCGGAACATCGGCACGCTGAAGACGACCGCGAACAGCCCCGCGGCGATACCGCCGGAGACGATCAGCAGCGGCAGCGGCCAGCCGAGGTGGCCGCCGATCACCGCGGCCGTATAGGCGCCGACGCCCACGGAGACGGCCGGCGCCAGCGAGACCAGGCCGCCGTAGCCGGCGAGCATGTTCCACGCCTGCGCGAGGGCGACCAGCACGAGCATCTCGTAGATGACGAGGGAGTAGTAGCGGCCGATGAACGGCGGGAGGATCGCCAGCACGACGACGGCCGCGATCGCGGTGGCCAGCGCCGCAAGGACCCTCGGCGAACGGAGAGAGCGAAGGACGGTCTGCATCAGTTGCCCTCCGTGGCGCCGAAGAGGCCTTGCGGCCGGATGGACAGGACGACGAGGACGACGGCGCAGCCGATGAAGACGCGCCAGCCGTCGCCCACAAAGGCGGCGCCGATGCTCTGGATCACGCCGAGCAGGAGGCCGCCGATGAGCGTGCCCTTGATGCTGCCGATGCCGCCGAGCACGACCACGGCGAACCCGGTGATGAGGTACGCGGTGCCGGCGGAGGGCGCGAAGGAGAAGGCCAGGGCGACCAGGATGCCGGCGATGGCGGCCGACCCGGCCGCGACGGCGAAGGTCCAGGCGTACATGCGCCTGACGTTGACGCCCATCATGCCGGCAGCCGCCGGGTCCTCGGACCCGGCTCTGATCTGCCGGCCGAAGCCCGTACGGGTCACGACCAGGTGTGTCGCGTACAGCAGCACGATGCCCACCACCAGCGTGATGACGTAGATGACGGGGATGGTGATGCCGCCGATCGTGAAGTTGGCCTGCGAGTACGACGCGCTCAGGGAGCGCACGTCGGGCGTGTAGATGAGGATGAACAGGTTCTGCAGGACGATGGACACCCCGAAGGTGATGAGCAAGGGCGCCTCGGCGCCCTTGCTCATCACGGGGGTGAGGCCCCACCGCTGCAGCGGGTAGGCGGCCAGAGCCACCACCGGCGCAACGATGACGATGCTCAGCAGGGGATCGATGCCGATCCACTGCGTGAGACTGTAGGCCACATAGGCGCCCAGGACGATGAGCTCGCCGTGGGCGAGGTTGATGAGCCGCATGACGCCGAACACCAGGGAGAGCCCCAGCGCGGCAACGGCGAAGAGGCCGCCGATGCCCAGCCCGCTGAGGATCGCGGTGATCAGTTCGGTACTGCTGGGCATCGGCGTGTCTCCTCTTCTCAGATCAGACGTTCAGCGTGGAGCAGGGTCAGGGCATCGGGAAGATAGCCGGGACCGCGCCCTCACCCTCGGGCCAGATCTGCTGCGACGTGCCGTCCTGCCACTGGGCGACGACCAGGTTCAGCGCGGAGGTGTGGTTCTCGTCGAACTTGACGGGGCCGCATACGAACGTGTCGTCCGTCGCCGCGAGGGCGTCCACGATGGCCTGGGGCTCGGTGCTGCCGGCCCTGCTGATGGCCTGCATCATGATCTGGGCCGCGGCGTACTCCGGACCGAGGATCTGGCCGGCCTTCTTGCCGGTGTCGGCCTCGTAGGCGGCGCCGAGCTCGGCGGCACCCGGGTACGGCATGGTGGGCAGCCAGTAGGCCTCGAGCGTCACGCCGTTGGCGAGATCGCCGGCTGCGTCCGCGAACTCCTGGAGCTGCGCGCCACGCTGGTAGTAGAGGATCTTCGGAGCGTAGTTGGCGGCAGCCATCTGCTTGCTGAGAGCGACGAAGGACGGGGTGTCGCCGAGCACGTAGACGTAGTCGGCTCCCGACGCCTTCATCTTCGAGATGAGGCTGTTGAACTCGGTCTGCGAGGCAGGGTGCGTCTCCATGCCGACGACTTCCCAGCCGTTGGCTTCGGCAGCGGCCTTGCAGGCCGGGCCGAACACGGGACCGTCGGGGCTGTTGTCGACGCTGATGAAGGTCTTCATGTTGGTCTTGAGGCCCAGGTCGACCGGGAACTTGAACGCGTTCTCGGCCACCGGCGGGGCGAGCACGAAGAAGTTGAACGCGTACTTCCAGCCGCCGGAGTCGGCCTTCACGGCGATGAAGGGCTCGATCGGGTTGCCGGTCTCGAGGTAGGGGATGCCGTTCTTCTCGGCGGCAAGGGCGGCGGCGTTGCCGACGGCCGGGGTCACCGGGCCGATGATGGCGATCGCGCCGTCCTTGTTGATGAGCGTGTCGACGTTGCTCGAGGCGACGTTCGGGTCGCTCTTGTTGTCGTAGAGGATCGTCTTGACGGTCATCTTCTCGCCGCCGACGTCCAGACCGCCGGCATCGTTGATCTCGGCGACGGCCTTGTCGATGGCCCACTTCTGGTACGCGCCGAAACCGGCCAGCGGACCGCTCATGGAGGCGTCGACGCCGATGATGAGCTCACCGCCGCTCTCGCCGTCGGCGCCGTCGTCGTTCCCGCACCCGGCGGCCAGCACGCCGCCCGCGAGCATGATGCTCAGCAGGAGCAGCACGGCGAGCCCCATGCCGAAGGTCTGCTTGAAACGTCTCATAGTCTCCCCTTTGTCCCGGTGGACGTTGCGGGGCCTTCCGATCGACCCCATGTCTGGTGAGCAGCACATATATATAGATATTCTGTCAAAGTCCTGTCAACCGTCAGCGTATCAAAGAGCGGAGCGGTTCGTTCCGCGTGGCGGGACGAACCGGCCGACGGACACTTCGTCGGCCGGCTCGCGACGTGCGTCAACGCCGCGCGTCAACGCCGGCCGTACTCCTCGACGGCCTCGGCCAGCGCCTCGACGTTCTCCGGCTTCGCCTGGTCGGGGATCGTGCCCGGGCCGTCGATGATGAGCCCGGTCTCGCCGAACAGGTCGATGAGCTCCTTGACGTCGTCCTTGACCTGCTGCGGCGTCCCGGTGACGAGCAGCGAAGCCGGGACGTTGCCCCAGAAGCACAGCACGTCGCCGCACACCTCCTTGAACTTCTTGCGGTCGACGCGGTCGAAGTGCGCCGCGACCTTGCCCGGCGGCAGCTCCGCCAGGAACTCGAGGCGCGGCGTGTAGTCGCCCTCGAACAGCGGGACCGGCGTGATGCCGGCCGCGATGCACTCCTCGATGAGGGCCTTGAAGGTCGGCCAGTAGAACCTGGCGTACTGCTCGTTGCTCATGAAGCCCGCCGCACCCTTGTGCATGGGGATGAACTGGCGTGGCACGCCGGTGACCGCGAAGGCCGCGTGCACCAGCCCGAGGGTCGCCTCCTGCATGACGTCGATCGCTTTGAGGAGCGTGTCGGGCTGCCGGAACATGTCGAGTGTGCTGCCGCGCAGGCTCCGCAGCGTGTCGGAGCACACGTCGAACGCGGGCATGATCGCGGCCGCCCAGGTGGGCGGATAGCCGAGATCCTTCATCTCCTGGAGGTACCTGGCGTTCGCCGCGTTGGTCTTCGCCTGCGCGTCCGCCATGTCGAGGAAGGCACGCAGCGCCTCGCGGACCGGCGGGATGCCCAGCATGTTGCCGAGCACCTGCAGGTAGTAGGCGTTGGAGAACCAGTACAGCGGCGGCAACGGGACCTGCCCGAGGCCCTCCAGCCTGCTCCCCATGCGCGGGAAGATCCTCGTGAACGTGAACCCGTTGGGATCGGCGATGAACTCCTCGAGCTCGTCCGCCTTGACGTACTCGTCCTCGACCCACTGATGCGGGGCGTCGTCGGCGAGACCCCCCTCTTCCCCGGCCCACATCATCTGCTTGGAGCCGAAGGAGGCGAAGAAGTCGGAGGCGAGCACGTCGTTGGTCGGCGCGAAGTTCCAGCCGAACCGCAGGGTGGCCTCCTTGGTGGCCTGCCAGCGGGCCTCGTGATCGTAGCCCGCGACCTTGTTCGAGATGCCCTTGAGGCGAGTCGGGAAGTTGTGCACCGTCAGCGGCATGACGGGGATGACGTCCGTCCCCTTCAGCGCCACCGCGTCGTTGAAGCGCCGCTCGCGCTCCGCATAGAGCTCCTCGGGCGCGGCCGTCATGCCGCGCTCCCGGTCCACTCGGCGACCATGCGCACCGCGGCTGCCGCATCCCGGCCCCAGCCGTCGGCGCCGGTGTACGCGCAGACCTGCTCGTCCACCGGCGAGCCGCCGATCATGACCTTCACCTGGTCGCGCAGGCCGGCGGCCGCGATGCCGTCGATGGTGGCCTTCATGGAGTCGAACGCCAGGGTGAGCAGGCCGGAGAGACCCACCACCTGCGGCTTGAGCTCCTTGACGGCCTCGACGAACTGCTCGACCGGGACGTCGATGCCCAGGTCGTGCACGTCGTACCCGTTGACGTCGAGCATGAGGACGACCACGTCCTTGCCGATGTCGTGGATATCGCCGGCCACGGTGCCGAGCACGACCGTGCCGCGCTTCTGCGCCGTCGACCCACCCGTGATGTGGGGCTTGAGCTCGTCGGCGATGCCCTTCATGATCTCGCCGCCCATGATGAGTTCCGGGATGAAAGCCTCCTCGCACTCGAACTTCTCGCCGAGCACGGTCATCGCGGCCTTGGCCTCCTCCAGCACGTCAGCCGGGTCGGCGCCCGCGTCGAGCATCTCGTCGACGAGACGCATGGCCTCCGCCTCGTCCATGCCGACGATGGCGTTCGTCAGCTCCTTCGACATGTGTACCTCCCTGTACGGCGCGCGCACGGCGCCTTGTGTCTCGGTAGGACATAATGTATAGATATTTTGTCGAAGGCAAGTGCCGCTCCCGTTCTGCGGCGCTGATAGAATCCGCATCGTGCACGAGACCGAGACTGGCAGGCGCATGGCGACCATCCCACAGGGGCGCGGGATCGACCGTTCTTCCTATGAACCGGCGTACATCCAGCTGGTGAACATCCTGCGCGGAGCCATCGCCAGCGGCCAGTACCAGGCGGGCGACCAGCTGCCCACCGAGTCCGAGCTCTGCGCCGCCTACGACGTGAGCCCCATGACGGTGCGGCGCGCTATCGGCATGCTGCTCGACCAGGGAGCCGTCACCACCACGCGCGGCCGCGGCACGTTCGTGCAGCCGCTGCGCCTCGCGACGGCGACCTTCGACCTCAGCGAGTTCCACGAGATCCTGTCCCAGCCGGACGTGACGGCGAGGGTGGTCGAGGCGCGCGTCCTGCCTGCCGGACCGCGCGCCGCCGCCAATCTCGGCGTGCCGGACGGCACCCACGTGGTGTCCATACGGCGCATCCTGCAGCGGGGCGACACGCCCCTCATCTACCACCGCGAGTCGCTCATCTACGATCCGACCCGGCCTACCATCGAATCCGAGCTCGACGTCACCGCCCTCCGCGACATGTTCGAGGGCGGGGCGGGCTCGGGGCCCAAGCGCGGCGAGCTCATCCTGCACGCTTCGGTGCTCACGGAGGAGGAGGCCGGCAGGCTGCGCCTGCCGGCCGGTTCCGCGGCGTGGGTCCTGGAGCACATCTTCTACGGCTACGACGAGAAGCCGATGAGCTGGGGATGCTTCATCTCCCGGGGTGAGCTGTTCTCGTTCCGCGCGAGCGTCGGGGCGCCGGCACCGGAGGGCAGGGCCGGCGCAAGGAGGAGACGCCGATGACAGAGTACGAGAGCCTGGACCCGGCGTCGCTCGCGGCGCGCATCGCCGCGCTCGACGAGCAGGGCGCGCTGGATGCGGTCAACGCCCGCATCGCGGCCGGCGACGATCCCCTCGCCATCATCGAGGAGTGCCAGCTCGGCATGCGCTGGGTCGGCGAGCACTACCAGTCCGGCAAGTACTTCATCTCCGGCCTCATCATGGCTGGGGAGATCTTCCGCGAGGCCATGGTCGCGCTGGGACCGCTGCTGCCGCCCGAGACGGAGGACGCCACACACGGCAGCGTGCTCATCGCGACCGTGCGCGGCGACATCCACGACCTGGGCAAGAACATCGTCAACATGATGCTGCGGTCGTACGGGATCGTCGTCCACGACCTGGGCGTCGACGTGCCGCCCGACGAGATCGTGCGCAAGGCGGCCGAACTGCGGCCGGACATCATCGGCCTCTCGGGACTGCTCACCATCGCGACGGACGGCATGAAGGCGACCATCGACGCCGTGCGCGCCGAGGACGAGCTGCGCGGCGTGCCCATCATCATCGGCGGCGGCATCGTCGACGAGCACACCTCGCAGTGGACCGGCGCCGACCACTGGGCGGACGACGCCTCACGCGGCGTGCGGCTCATCCGCGAGGCGATCGCCGCGTCTCGTTCGTGACCGCGCGGCGTCCATGCGGCAGCGCGCGCGACGTTCCCGGCCGGGCGGCAGAAGGAGTACGCTGACGACGAGGAACACGCCCGCGCGGCCCTGCCGCGCGCGTCGACCTCGCCACCAGCAGGACGGCGACGGAGGTCCCTCGACATGACGACCACCGCCCCCCGGCCCGGCGACGGCGGCCGGGTCTTCATGATCGACAACTACGACTCGTTCACCTACAACCTCGTCCAGTTCCTCGGCGAACTGGGGGCGGACATCACCGTCAGGCGCAACGACCACGTGACGATCGCGGAGATCGAGGCGGCTGAGCCCACCCACCTCGTCGTCTCTCCCGGTCCTTGCACACCGAACGAGGCAGGGATCAGCATGGAGGCGATCGCCCACTTCGGAGCCGCCCGGCTGCCGGTGCTCGGCGTCTGCCTGGGGCACCAGGCGATCGGTCAGGTGTACGGCGGCGTGGTGCGCAGGGCGGGTGCGCCGATCCACGGCAAGACCGACCAGATCCGCCACGAGGGCCGCGGGGTGTTCGCAGGCCTCCCGAACCCTTTCACGGCCACGCGCTACCACTCGCTCGTGGTCGACGAAGCCCTGCCGGAGTGCCTGGCGCTCACCGCCTGGAACGCGGACGGCACCGTCATGGGCATCGGCCATCGCGACCTTCCCGTGCACGGCGTGCAGTTCCACCCCGAGAGCATACTTACGGAGGTGGGCCTGGACCTGCTGGCGACCTTCCTTCGCTGACGGGAGCGAGCGGCGGCGCGGATGCCCCGGCCGGAGGTGCGAGCCGGAAACGCTGACCATGGTGAGGGTCCGAGCCTGACAGGCCGGCGTCACGGACTGGCGAGAGAAGGCGGATGGTGGGCGACGTTGGAATTGAACCAACGACCTCCAGCTTGTCGAGCTGGCGCTCTCCCAACTGAGCTAGTCGCCCACGCAGGAACGGGAGTATAGCAAGCTATCGGCGCGGTGTCAGCCGCGGCCGCCGCGGCCGCGCAGGTGCATCCGCGGCAGCGGGATGCACCCAGCCGGCTCTCAGCGCGAGCGCTTGCCCGGCACGCGGCGCTTGACGCCCGTCTTGTTCCAGGCACGGAAGGCGCCGCCGTTCCAGACCAGCTTGCCGGGACGCGGCCGCACCTGGTGGCTCTCGAGGATGTTGCGCTTCTCGTAGTCGAACCCGGGCAGGTCGTGACGCTCGAGCGTCACACCGATCAGTCGCTCGATGGCCACCAGTTCGTGGACGTCCTCCGAGGTGAGCAGGCTCACGGCGATGCCGCTGGCCCCGGCGCGCGCCGTGCGGCCGATGCGATGCACGTAGTCCTCGGGATTGGTCGGGATGTCGAAGTTGATGACGTGCGAGATGCCCTCGACGTCGATGCCACGGGCGACCACGTCGGTGGCCACGAGCACGCTGATGCGGCCGTCCTTGAAGCCGTCGAGGGCCTCCTGCCGCTGACCCTGGGAGCGGTCGCCGTGGATGGCCTCGCACGTGATGCCGGCCTTGTTCAGGGTGCGCGCCAGGCGCTCCGCCCGGCGACGCGTGCGCGTGAACACCAGCGTGCGCTCCGGGTTGTGGTGGCGGAAGTACTCGACCAGCAGGTCGACCTTCTGCTCCTGGGCCACCGGCAGGACCTTCTGCTCGATGTTCTCCACGGGCGTGGCGCTGCCGCCGAGCTCGATGAAGACGGGATCGTGCAGGGTGTCGGCGATGATGCTGAGCACGGTCTTGCTCATCGTCGCCGAGAAGAACAGGTTCTGACGCCTCTCGGGCACCGCGTCGATGATGCGTTTGACGTCCGGCCAGAACCCCATGTCGAGCATGCGGTCGGCCTCGTCCAGCACCAGGGTGTCGACCCGGTCGAGCAGGACGTCGCCCTGGCGCAGCATGTCCAGCAGGCGACCGGGCGTCGCGACCAGGAGATCGACACCCTTGCGGACGCGTCGCGCCTGCGGATCGTACGGGACGCCGCCGAACACCGCGACGACGCGGCGGCCGGTGTAGGTGGCCAGCGTCTCGCCGACCTCCTCGATCTGGCCGCAGAGCTCGCGGGTGGGCGTGACGACGAGGGCCGTCGGGTGCGCGGTCTTGCCGTCGACGACCATCGGCTCGCTCATGCGCTGCAGGATCGGAAGCACGAAGGCGGCCGTCTTGCCGGTGCCGGTCTGGGCACAGCCCACGACGTCGCGACCGGCGAGCACGCGCGGGATCGCCTGCTCCTGGATCGGCGTGGGCTCCACGTAGCCCATGGCGGCCACGCCGGCGAGCAGGTCGCCCTCCAGGCCGAGCGCGGCGAAGGCGGGGATGTCGACCTCGGGCGCCGGACCGGCGGGCTGCTCGACGTGGGTGCGCTCCCTGTAGGACTCGTCCACACCCTGGCCGCCGCGGTCACGGCCGCGCCCCTGGTCGTCGCGGTCGCGCCGCCGGTCGCCGTGTTCGCCGCGGCCGCGCTTCTCGCGGCTCTTCTGCCCGCGGCCGCCGTCACGGCGGGAGCGGTCATCAGCGGCGGCCTCGCGCGACGGCGCATCCTGCGTGGCGGTCGCCTGCGTGTCTCTGGCGCCGCCCTGCTGCTGCGGGGCGTCCTTGCCGCCGCTGCCGCGGCGGCGCCTGCCGCCGCGCCTGCGGCGGCGCTGCTGCTCGCCCTCGCCCGGCGCGGCGCCTTCGGCCGCCGGGCGCTCGGGGGACACGGAGGTGGTGTCTGGCGTACTGGGTGTCACTGGTACTCGCTTCCTCGACGGGTCCGTACGCGGCGGAACGCCTGCCTCCCCGGGTGCAGTGGAGTGCTCGCCGGGGATCAGGGGTGTGCGCGGGAGTCCGTCTGGTGGGTGGCCGCCCTCAGGGCGGCCCGACTGGATAGGGACTGGTGTTCCTTTCGTTCAGAACACTGCCCGGTCGTCACAATGTCTGGGGGTCTGCCTCGGGAGGAATCGCCCGGCGCTCGGCGCCTGGGCGGAGAACCGGCTCCCATCTTCTGAATCAAACCTTATCAGGTCTGTATTCTACCCTCAAGCCCCGACCGGCATGCGCGGCCGGTCAGCGGGCCCGGCGCCGCGCCTGCTTGAACTGGTACATGCGCGCGTCGGCCCGCGCCAGCAGGGTCGCGGCTTCTTCCAGCCCCTGCCAGTCGGAGAGGACCTCGCCGTGGCTCATCGCGACCGGCAGCCCGAGCTCGCGGCTGACGGACGCCATCGCACCCTCGAGGCGGCCGGTGAGCCGCGCCGCGTCGATGTCCTCGGCGACCACGCAGAACTCGTCGCCGCCGAGGCGCGCGATCAGGTCGGTCTCCCGGAAGGTCGCGCGCAAGGCCGACGCCACGGCCACGAGCACAGCATCGCCCTTGTCGTGGCCGTACGTGTCGTTCAGGTCCTTGAACCCGTCGATGTCGCCGTACATGACGATGACCGGGTGCCCCGACCGCTTGGCTCGCTTGGCCTGCTCCGGCAGCATCACGTCGAGGCCGCGCCGGTTGAAGAGGCCGGTGAGTTCGTCGCGCAAGGTGAGTTCCTGCAGGCGCCGCACCTCCTCCTGCCGCTCCCGGGTGTCACGGGAGATAGTCAGCACGATCGGCTCCCCGTCCACGTAGCAAAGACTCGAGCTGATCTCCACCGGGACGAGCTCGCCGTCGCGCGTGCGCCGCACGCCCTCGTACCTCACCTGTCCCTCCTGGAGGAGCACGTGCATCATCCGGCGCAGCTGGCCGGGCTTGGGCGATGCGTCGATCGCGCGCGGCGTGAGTCCGAGCAACTCCTCGCGCGTGTAGCCGAGCAGCGTGCAGGTCGCGTCGTTCACGGAGATGAACCGCGTAGGCTCGCCGTCGTGGTCCAGGCCGTGCAGATACACGGGGTCGGCGCTCTGCTCGAAGAGCAGCCGGTATCGTCGCTGGCTCACCTCCAGCTGCCTGCGGGCGAGTTGCGCCGCCTCGACGGCCTCCTGCAGCCGCTTGCGCTGTCCGGCGAAGTTGTCCACGGCGAGGCCGACCAGCACGCCGATGACGATGTAGCCGGCCGCCGTCGCCACGTAGGAGGCGGCGTACTCCGCTTGCGTCAGGAGAAAGGCGGCGCCGGTGACGACGGCCGCCCAGAGGCCGGAGACGAGCCCGCCCCGCATGCCGGCGACGTAGGCGCCGGCCACGACGAACGGCACGCCGAGCACTTCCATCACCTCGAGCGGCGCGAGGAACGCGGCGACCGCATAGGCCACGGCCAGCGGAGCGATGACGGTGTGCAGCCACGACGAGCGCACGAAGACCTCCCGGGAGCATCGGCAGTTTACAGCCTGCCCGTTCCTCCTCAAGCCGACGCGGCCCGGTGCTGTCAGATCTGGCAACGCACGGTGCCCCGCGCGCCCGCCGGGCCGGGCGCGCGGGGCTCAGCGAGTGTCGACGGACTCCCAGTCGAAGGTTGCGCCGACGGCCTCGAGGCGGGCGCGCGTGCGTTCGTCGCAGAACGCGCCCGCCACCCCGTGCTCGTACATCCCCCGGGGCGTATGCCCCAGGCGGACGGCGGCCTCGCAGTCCTGTGTGAGCGACGTCTGCATGAGCACGGGGTCGTCGCTCCCGACGGAGCACTTGACGCCGGCCGCCAGCATGGTCGGGAGCGGATGCTCCTCGAGCGACGCCACCACGCCGGTCCTCAGGTTGCTCACCGGCGTGACGTCACAGACGACGCCGCGCTCGGCGAGCTCCGACAGGAGACCGGTGTCCTCCACGGCACGGACGCCGTGCCGCAGGCGGTCTGCGCCGAGGTCGTCCAGCGCGCTGCGTATGGACGCCGGGCCGGCGGTCTCGCCGGCGTGCGGCGCCGCCTTGAGTCCGCCCTCACGGGCGATGGCGAAGGCCCTCGCGAACGGCGCCGGCGGGAACCGGTCCTCGCTGCCCCCGAGGCTGATGCCGACCACACCCCTGTCGCGGTACCGCACCGCCCAGTTCGCGAGCCGCTCGCCGATCTCGGGCGGGAAGTTGCGCGTGATGTCCGGCGTGAAGCGGACGTCCACGCCGTGGAGCTCCCGGGCCTCGTCGGCGCCGTCGCAGTAGCCCTCGAACACCTCCTGCCACGGCACGCCGCGCATCATCGGCTCGGAGGGCGAGAAGAGCGCCTCCGCGTACCGGCAGCCCTGGGCCGCGAGGTCGGCGGCGTAGTCCACCACGACCTGCCGGAAGTCGCGACCGTGCCGGAGCACGCCGGTCGTCTTGACCCACACGACGACGAACTCCTCGAAGCCGCCGAACCGGCAGAAGCGCTCCAGACCGTCCGGGGTGCGGGCCGGGAGCGCCACGTCGTTACGGCGCGCGATCTCGAGCAGCCGCTCGGGTCTCACGGTGGCCTCGAGGTGGACGTGCAGCTCGATCTTGGGGTATGGACGGCCCGTCATCGGCTCACGCGAGCCCCGGACGGTCGTCCGCCAGCAGCTCCATGAGGAGCGCGTCGCGCCACACGCCGGCCTCGACGCGCTCGTACTCCCGCATGACGCCGACCACGCGGAAGCCGAGCTTCTCGTAGACGTGGATGGCGCGGGCGTTCTCCGCCGCGGGGTCCACGGTCACGCGATGGTGCCCGCGGGAGTCGAACAGCCAGCCGATGAGGGTGCGCATGGCGTCCGGACCGACCCCCCGTCCCTGGACGGCCGTGCCGACGAAGATGTCCACGGCCGCCGAGAAGTAGTCGGGGTCGGTCTCCTCCGAGAACTGGATGCAACCGCGGACGACGCCGTCGACGACGATGGCGAACGTGACGGCGTCGTCCTCGTCCACCCGCTCCCACTCGTCGCGACGCCACCAGCGGGCCACGTCGGGTTCCTCCAGGATGCTCCGGAGCGCCGGCAGGTCGCCCTCCACGACCGGCCTCAGCGTGACGGTGCTGCCGTGCAGCACGGCCGGGATGGAGGACGCCGCGTCCATGCCCCGGCGACGCGCTACTTGCGCGGCTCGCTGCCGCCCGCGCGCCAGACCAGGTACGCGTGCACGAACCCGTCGAGGTCGCCGTCGAGCACGGCCTGCGCGTTGCCGACCTCGTAGCCGGTGCGCGTGTCCTTGACCATCTGGTACGGGTGCAGCACGTAGTTGCGGATCTGGCTGCCGAAGTCCACGTTGAGCACTTCGCCGCGCTCGCGAGCCAGCTCTTCGGCCAGCTTGCGCTCCTCGAGCTCGACGAGCTTGGACTTCAGCATGTGCATGGCCACGGTCTTGTTCTGCAGCTGCGAGCGCTCGTTCTGGCACTGCACGACGATGCCCGTGGGGATGTGCGTGATGCGGATCGCGGAGCTCGTCTTGTTGACGTGCTGGCCGCCGGCGCCGCTGGACCTGTACGTGTCCACGCGGATCTCGTCCTCGTCGATCTCGACGTCCACGTCGTCGCTCACGATCGGGGAGGCGTCGAAGGAGACGAAGCTGGTGTGCCGACGGTTGGCCGAGTCGAACGGGCTCAGGCGCACCAGCCGGTGGACCCCCCGCTCGGCCTGCAGCAGCCCGTAGACGTTCTCGCCCTCCACGGTGAGCGTCGCGCTCTTGAGCCCCGCCTCGTCGCCGGCCTGCAGGTCGTTGACCTCGACCTTGAAGCCACGGCGCTCGAACCAGCGCAGGTACATGCGCATGAGCATCTCGGCCCAGTCCTGCGACTCGGTGCCGCCCGCTCCGGGGTGGATCGTGACGATGGCCCCGCCCTCGTCGTACTTGCCGGTGAAGAAGCGGCTCTCCTCGCCGCGCTGGAGGTCGGTCTCGAGCTGGTCGACGCCGGTCACCAGCTCGTGCAGCAGCTCGTCGTCGACGGAACCGCCGGTGAGCTCCTCGCGCAGCAGCTCCTCGGTGGACTCGAGATCGGCGAAGCGGCTCTCGAGCTCCCCGAACTCCTGGAGCCGCCGCTTCGCGCGGCTGTACTCGGCCGAGACGGCCGACGCCCTGTCCTGGTCGTCCCAGAACCCGGGAGCACGCATCTGCTCCTCGAGTGCCTCGATCTGCGCTGTCAGCCCGGGAGGGTCAAAGATAGCCCCGCAGCCAGCCGAGGCGCCCGGAGGCGTCCTTCAGCCGCTCGCGGAGCGCATCCAGATGAACGAGTGCTTCTGAGGCGGTGGGACTCATGACCGAGGTAGTGTACCCGAAATCCTCCCGCGGCTTCAGCCAGCCGCGGTCCGGCGTCGCCGGTCAGCCGGTCACGCCCCGTGAAACGAGAGGGCGAAGCCGGCGGCGTTCCACGGGGCCGGACCGGCGCAGCCGGTCACGCCCCGTGACACTTCTTGTACTTCTTCCCGCTCCCACACGGGCACGGGTCGTTACGGCCGACCTTCTCGTAGACCACGCGCTGCTGCACCTGCACGGGCCGGGTGGCCGTCGCAGTGCCGCCGCGGCCGCCGCCAGCCGCCACGTTGGGCGGCGGCGCGTCTGTCAGACCGTCCTCCGGGTACTCCCCGGCGGCCATGGCGGCGCCCGTGAACGACGTCTGGTTGGCGAGGTCGTCGCCGCTCGTGTAGTTGAGCGCCATCACGGGCTCGTCGAGCGTCATGGCGGTGAACATCGCGAGGTTCTCGGGGGAGTTCTTGAGGAGCGTGGTGACGGTGCTCGTCTTGATGCCCTCGAGCATGTCGTTGAAGAGATCGAAGCCCTCGCTCTTGTACTCGACGAGCGGATCCCGCTGCCCGAGCGCCCGCAGGTGGATGCCCTCCTGCAGGTAGTCCATGTCGAGCAGGTGCTCCTTCCAGCGGGCGTCGATGACCTGGAGCATGACGGCGCGCTCCACGCTGCGCATGTGCTCCTCGCCGATGACGCGCTCGCGCTCGTCGTACTGCCCGAGTGCGTCCTCCACCGCCATGTCCACGACCTCGTCGACGTCGATCCCTTCCACGTCCAGGTCGCTCTTCGTGATGGTGGGCGTGTAGATCTGCTTGAGCCCGATGAACAGCGAGTCGAGATCCCAGTCCTCGACGTACTGCTCGCCCTCGAGAGCGCCCCGCACGGCGCCCTCGACCAGCTCCGCGATCATGTCCCGGACCTGCTCCCCGAAGTCCTCACCCATGAGGATGCGCTGGCGCTGGTCGTAGATGACGCGCCGCTGCTCGTTCATGACCTCGTCGTACTTGAGCACGTTCTTGCGGCGCATGAAGTTGAGTTCCTCGACCTTGACCTGCGCCTTCTCGACCACGTTGCTGAGCATCTTGGCCTCGAGCGGCTCCCCCTCGGACGGCCCGAGACGACTGAGGATGCGGTACATGCGGTCGCCGGCGAAGAGACGGATGAGCTCGTCCTCGGCCGACAGGTAGAAGCGGCTCTCCCCCGGGTCGCCCTGCCGGCCGGCGCGGCCGCGGAGCTGGTTGTCGATGCGGCGGCTCTCGTGGCGTTCGGTGCCGAGCACGTACAGGCCGCCCTTCTCCCTGACGCCCTCACCCAGCTTGATGTCGACGCCGCGGCCGGCCATGTTGGTCGCGATCGTGATCGCGCCCGGCTGGCCGGCGTTCTCGATGATGTGCGCCTCGCGTTCGTGCTGCTTGGCGTTCAGCACGTTGTGCGGCACCCCGCGGCGCTCGAGCAGCCGCGAGAGCATCTCGCTGACCTCGACGGACACGGTGCCGACCATCACCGGCTGTCCCTTCTCGTAGCGCTCCACCACGTCTTCGACGACCGCCGCGTACTTCTCCTTGGCGGTCGTGAAGATGTAGTCGTTCTCGTCCCGGCGGATCATCGGCGCGTTGGTCGGGATCTGCACGACCTCGAGCCCGTAGATCTGCCGGAACTCGTCCTCCTCGGTCTTGGCCGTACCGGTCATGCCGGCGAGGACGTCGTACATGCGGAAGTAGTTCTGCAGGGTGATCGTGGCGAGGGTCTGGTTCTCCTCGCGGATCGGCACCCTCTCCTTGGCCTCGATGGCCTGGTGCAGCCCCTCCGAATACCGCCGGCCCTCCAGGATGCGTCCGGTGAACTCGTCGACGATGAGCACCTCGCCGTTCTGGACGACGTACTCGACATCCTTGGTGTAGAGCGCCTGCGCGCGCAGCGCCTGGATGAGGTGGTTGACCAGGGCGCCGTTGGAGTCCTTGTACAGGTTGTCGATGTCCAGAGCTTTCTCGACCTTGGCCACGCCGCTCTCGGTGACGGCAACGGTGCGCTGCTTCTCGTCGACCTCGTAGTCCTCACCGGGGATGAGCCGCGGGACGACGCGCGCGAACTGGCGATAGGTGTCGGCGGCGGTCTCGGGAGCGCCGCTGATGATGAGCGGCGTGCGCGCCTCGTCGATGAGGATGGAGTCGACCTCGTCGACGATGCAGTAGTGGTGGCCGCGCTGCACCATGTGCTCGCGGCGCATCGTCATGTTGTCGCGCAGGTAGTCGAAGCCGAACTCGGAGTTGGTGCCGTAGGTGACGTCCGCGTTGTACTGCGCGCGGCGCTCCTCGGGCGTCATGTTGGCCTGGACGCACCCGACCTCGAGGCCGAGGAACCGGTAGACCTGACCCATCCACTCCGCGTCGCGCTTCGCGAGGTAGTCGTTGACCGTGACCAGGTGGGCGCCCTTGCCGGCGATGCCGTTGAGGTACATCGGCATCGTGGCGACGAGGGTCTTGCCCTCGCCGGTCTTCATCTCGGCGATGTCGCCCTCGTGCAGCACGATGCCGCCGAGCACCTGGACGTCGAACGGGCGCATGCCCAGGGCTCGCTTCGCGCCCTCCCGGGCGACGGCGAAGGCCTCGAACAGGAGGTCGTCCAGCTGCTCGCCGTTCTCGTACCGCTGGCGGAACTCCGCCGTCTTGCCGCGGAGTTCGTCATCCGTGAGGCCGGAGACGGTGGGCTCGAGCTCGGTGACCCTCGCGGTCTGTTCCTGGAGCGTCTTGAGGCGCCGGCCCTCGCCGGCGTGCAGCAGCTTGTCGACGATCTTGATCACTGGGGATCGACTCCCGCGGTCGCGTGAACGAAGTCTCCACCCATTGTCGCACAGGGAGCCGCGTTCGTCGCACGCCGCGCCCGGAGGGCGGTGCCCTCCGGGCGCGGCGTCGACGGCTCAGACGAGGGGTGTCTCTCCCGGTGCACCCCTCCGCCGGCCCTTCAGTTCTCCGCCGGCTCGATGAGGCCGTAGTGACCGTCCTTGCGGCGGTACACCACGTTGGTCCTGTTCGACTCGGCGTTGGTGAACACGAAGAAGTCGTGTCCCACCAGCTCCAGCTGGAGCGTCGCCTCATGCACCGACATGGGCTTGAGCGCGAACTGCTTGGTCTTCACGATGCGTCCGTTGTCGCCGGCGTGTTCGTCGGTCTCACCGACGGACTCGTCGCCGAGCGCCGCGACCGGGGCGAGCTCCAGGTCGGGCGCGGGCGGGATGATCTTCTCGTGCCCGTGCCTCGTCCTTCCGTGGATCTTGTCGTGGTACTTCTTGACGCGGCGCACGAGCTTGTCGGTCACCAGGTCGATGGCGGCGTACATGTCGGTCGACGACTCGCGCGCCCTGATCACCGGACCGCGCGTGAACACCGTCGCCTCGGCGATGGCCGGTTCGGGGATGCTCGGGTTCTTCTCCACCTTGAGCTCGAGCTCTACCCTCGTGACCTCGTCGATCTTGCGCTGCTGCAGGAGCTTGTGCACGTGTTCGATCTTCTCGTTCGCGTAGTCCTGCAGAGCTGGGGTGACGGTGACGTTGCGGCCCTTGATCTGGGTTTTCATCGACATCGCTCCTTCGGGACGGCGTGGTCTCGCGATGCTTGGGCAGGCGTCGCACGGACGGTGCGTGCGAAGGTGAAGACGCGGAGGTCGGGAGCTGCGACAGCGAGCGCTTCCGCACACTGGTTCAACGTTTCACCTGTGGTGTAGACGTCGTCAACAATGATCACTCGCTTGCGATTAGTACCTACCCGCAAACCGCCCTCGCGCAACGCGAACGCGCCATGGACGTTGGCCGCCCGCGAGGCCCGGTCGAGCCCGCTCTGTCGGGACCCGTGGCGCACGCGGCGGAGCAGCGGAGCATAGGCGAGTCCGGCATCGGCCGCAAGCCGGCGGGCGAGCGACTCGGCGAGGTCGAAGCCGCGGTCGAGGCGGTGGTCGCGGTGCGCCGGCACGGACGTGACGACGGCGCCGGCGCCGGCCTGCGCGGCGACCGGCGCGAAGGCCGGCGCCGCGCGCCCGGCGAGCTCATCGGCCAGCGTCCGCAGGGCGCGGAACTTGCAGGCGGTGACGAGCGCCCGGGCCGGGCCGTCGTAGCAGAACGCGGCCGAGGCGCTCGAGAAGGCGAGGTCGCGGCCGGCGCATTCGCGGCACGCGGGCATGCGCCGGCCGAGGGCGCCGGGGCGCGCCGGACGGGCGGGCCTGCCGGCCCGCCGCAGCGGCGCGCCACACCGCCCGCAGCGGTCGTCCGGGAGCGGGCGCAGTCCGACGGCGCAGCCGTCGCAGAGCCAGCCTCCCGAGCGGCCGCAGACGACACAGCGTCGGGGGAAGACGAGGTCGAGCAGGCCGTCGAGTGCGCCCCCGGCGTGCACCCGCAGCCCGGCCTTCACGGCTTCTCGGCTCCCGTGCAGTGCTCGTCCGGCCCCACGCAGGTGCGGGGCTCCAGGCGAGCGCCGGCGTCGACCTCGGCGTGGGGCGCCACCTCCGACCGGTCGCCGATCACGGCATCCTCGTGCACCACCGCCTCGTGGTGCACGACGACGTTGCGGCCGAGGATGCTGCCGGCGAGGCGCGCGTTCTTGCCGGCCTTGGCGCCGTCCCAGTGGATGACCCCCTCCAGGACGGCCCCGCGTTCCACGACGCATCCGTCGCCGATGATGAGCGGGCCGATGAGCTCCGCCCCCGACTCGACGAGGCACCCGGCGCCGAGGAGGATCGGCGGCTCCAGACGGGCGCCGGCCTCGATGTCGGTGCCTTGCCCGACCCACACCCGGGACGCGACCTCGCGCCCGGGGATGTCGAGCGCCACGCGGCCGAGCAGGGCGTCGAAGTTGCCGACGCGGTACTGTTCGATGTTCCCCACGTCGTTCCAGTAGCCCTCGAGCTTCCAGACGTGGAACGGCAAGCCGTCGCGGAGCATCGCCGGGAAGACGTCCGTGGCCCAGTCGGTGAAGGCGCCCGGCTCGATGTAGTCGAAGATGCCGGGCTCGAACGCGTAGATCCCGCAGTTGCAGAGGCTGGAGAGTGCCTCCTCACGCGGAGGCTTCTCCTGGAAGCCGGTGACGCGGAGCTGGTCGTCGTGCACGACGACGCCGTACAGCGACGGGTCGTCGACCTGCTTGACGGCCATGGTCGCGACGCCGCCCGAGTCGCGGTGGGCGCGCAGGAACGCGGTGAGGTCGATGTCGGTGAGGCCGTCCCCGCTCATCACCAGGAAGGTGGAACCGGAGAGGAAGTCGCGGAAGGCGTCGGCGCCGCCGGCGGTGCCGAGCAGATGCTCCTCGAGGTTGTAGCGCACCTCGACGCCGAACTCGGAGCCGTCGCCGAAGTACGAGCTGATCTTGTCCGGATGGTAGTGCAGGTTGGCGGCGATCTCCGTGATCCCGTGCTTGCGCAGCAGGTGGAGCAGGTGCTCCATGACGGGCCGGTTGAGGATCGGCACCATGGGTTTGGACGTGAGGCCGGTGAGCGGGTAGAGGCGCGTACCCAGGCCGGCGGCCATGAGGTACGCGCGCACGGATGTGCTCGCCGGCCGCGCGCTCACGGCCGGCACTCCCCGCCGCCGCAGGCGGCCGCGAGTGCCGGCCCGAACGGCGGCCGCAGCACGCCGGCCTCGGTGACGATGGCGTCGATGTTGGCGGCCGGCGTGACGTCGAAGGCCGGGTGCCGGGCCGGCGCGCCCTCCGGCGCGACCTGCTCGCCGCGGAACGTGGTGACCTCGGCCGGGTCGCGCTCCTCGATGGGGATGGCATCGCCGCCCTCGATCGTGAGGTCCACCGTCGAGAGCGGCGCGGCTACGTAGAACGGCACGCCGTGCTCGCGCGCAAGCACGCTCACGCTGTACGTGCCGATCTTGTTGGCCGTGTCGCCGTTCGCCGCGATGCGGTCGGCGCCCACCACGACGCCGTCCACCTCGCCGCGGCGCATGAAGTACCCGGCCATGTTGTCGCTGATCAGCCGGTACGGGATGCCCTCGACCTGGAGCTCCCAGGCCGTGAGTCGTGCGCCCTGCAGCCACGGCCGCGTCTCGTCCACCCACACGGAGACGTCCGGGTGGGCGGCCGCGGCCGAGCGGATGACCCCCAGCGCCGTGCCGTAGCCGGCCGTCGCGAGCGCGCCGGCGTTGCAGTGCGTGAGGATGCGATCGCCGGCCTTGAACAGCGCGGCGCCGTGCTCGCCGATGCGCAGGCAGCGGTCGACGTCGTCGTCGTGGATGGCCTGCGCCCGGGCGAGCAGGGTCTGCGCCACGCCGGCCGGTGTGGCGCCCGGCGTCGCGAGCGCTGCCCGCCAGGCGGCGCGCATCTCGTCGAGCGCCCAGCGCAGGTTGACTGCGGTGGGCCGCGTGGCCAGCAGGCCGCTCGCGGCCTGCTCGAGCGCGGCCTCGAAGGCGGCCGGGTCAGACGCGCTCGCCGCCGCCTCGGCGGCGGCGAGCGCGACCCCTCCGGCCGCGGTGACGCCGATCGCCGGCGCCCCGCGCACCGTCATGTCGGTGATGCGGTCCGCGACCTCACGCCACGTGCGGCAGATGACGTAGCGCTCCTCCTGCGGCAGCGCCACCTGGTCGATGAGCACGACGGCGCCGGGCCGGATCTCGACGGTACGCACGCGCAGCCGCGAACCGCCGGGCGCGCCGGCCGCTCCCGCGCCTCTCGCTCCCGTGTCCGCGGCCCCGCTCACCCGGTTCGACCTCAGGTGCCCTGGTCCCAGGAGGCGAGGTACGCCGCCTGCTCCTCGGTCAGCGTGTCGCACTGCACGTTCATGGTCTCCAGCTTGAGGCGGGCGATCTCGTCGTCGATCTCGGCGGGCACCACGTAGACCTTCTTCTCGAGCTCTGCGTGGTGCGCGACCATGAACTCGGCCGAGAGCGACTGGTTCGCGAAG
The DNA here is from genome assembly GCA_012514235.1 of Actinomycetota bacterium. Lineage (GTDB taxonomy): Bacteria > Actinomycetota > Thermoleophilia > UBA2241 > UBA2241 > CAIXSE01. The sequence goes on along the minus strand of JAAZAR010000008.1, from coordinate 39,879 downwards.
CTCATGTCCATGACCGCGGCCGGATGCCCCTCGGCCGCCGCCAGGTTGACCAGCCGGCCTTCGGCCAGCAGGTAGATGCGGCGGCCGTCCGCCATGGTGTACTCGTCGACGAACTCGCGGACGGTGCGCTTCTTGACGGCGAGGTCCTCGAGGGCGGGGATGTCGATCTCGACGTTGAAATGGCCGGTGTTGGCCACGATGGCGCCGTCCTGCATGACCTCGAAGTGCTCACGCCGCAGCACGTGGATGTCTCCCGTGGCGGTGACGAACACCTTGGCGACCTTCGCAGCCTCGGCCACCGGCATGACGCGGAACCCGTCCATGACGGCCTCCAGCGCGCGCAGGGGGTCGACCTCGAGCACGATGACGTCCGCGCCGTGACCCTTCATGCGCATGGCGAGACCGCGACCGCACCAGCCGTAGCCGGCGACGCACACGGTGCTGCCGGCGATGAGGACGTTGGTGGCGCGGATGACCCCGTCGAGGGTGCTCTGGCCGGTGCCGTAGCGATTGTCGAACATGTGCTTGGTGTTGGCCTCGTTGACGGCGACGACCGGGAACATGAGCCTGCCCTCGGCCTCCAGCGCCTTGAGGCGGATGACGCCGGTGGTCGTCTCCTCGGTGCCGCCGATGATGTCGCTCGCCATGTCGGGCCGCTCGCCGTGCAGCACGCCGATGACGTCCGCCCCGTCGTCCATGGTGATGTTGGGACGGTGGTCGACGCACGAGTTGATGTGCCTGTAGTACGTCTCGTCGTCCTCGCCCTTGACGGCGTACACGCGCACGCCGTACTCGCTGACGAGTGCGGCGGCGACGTCGTCCTGTGTGCTCAGCGGGTTGCTGGCACAGAGCACGACGTCGGCGCCTCCGGCGACCAGCGTGCGCATGAGGTTGGCGGTCTCGGTGGTCACGTGCAGGCACGCGCCGATCCGGACGCCGTCCAGCGGCTTCTCCCGCTCGAAGCGCTCGCGGATGGCCTTGAGCACCGGCATGTGCATGTCGGCCCACTCGATGCGCAGCACGCCCTCCGGGGCGAGCCCGATGTCCCTGATGTCGTAGTCCTCGGCCAACTCGAGCCTCACTCTCTGTCGTCTGTGGCCGCCCGCACGACTCCGCAGGCGGCCAGTCTCACGCCGTAGTATGCGGCGACGATGGCGACGGGGATGAGGGAATCGGACACGATGGGCCAGCCCCCCTCCCGGACCGCCCGGGCCTCGAAGCGCGTGAGGCGGCGGGCGTCGGCGACGCCCGCCGCCACGACGCCGGACGAGTATACCCGAGCCCCCTTCTCGGGACGAACGAGGCCGGGTTGATATATGCCGGTCATGGCGGGGAAGTCGCGCGGCACGCCTGCCGGCCAGGGGCCGGTGAGGGGGCCGCGCCCCGTGAGGTTCACGTGATCGGCCACGGGGACCGCCTCGCCCGGAAGCGGGAGCCGCCCGGGAGCGCCGGCCTCCGTCGCACGCGCCTCGGCGCCGGGCACGACCACGGGCACCACAAGTCCGGCCGGCGATCCCCGTGGGACCCGGCCAAGCAGCTCGAACAGCGGCCCTCTGAAGGGCGCGGACGGCCGCAGGTCGCCGGCCTCGAGGACGTGGGCCGCGAGGCCCGGGAAGAGGGCCGCGGCGGCTGCTTGGCAGTCCGGCGCGGCGGCGGAGAGGACGAGCGCAGCTCGGGCGTCCGTCACCGCTCCGTCACTCGGCCGTCGCCGGCGAGGTTGGCCTTGAATGACTGGATGGCGTCGACCGGGGTCGGGTCGACGCCGTACAGCAGCGCCAGGTAGCAGCTCGCGTAGTCGCCGAGCTGCACCAGCGAGAAGAGCCGCGCGAGACGTGAGTCCCCGCGCGCGGCGACCAGCTCCGACGCCACGCCGAGTTCCTCGTACTCACGGGCAGTGAGCTCGGCGCGACGCAGGAGGCGCTCGCCGGCGGATTCGTCGGTGAGGAAGAGCGCGACCGTGGACCCGGTGACGTCCGGGAGACTGGTCCAGCCCATGAGCTCGTTGTGGTCGAGCTCCGGCAGCTCGTTGAAGAAGGCCGGAGCCTTGGCGTTCTCGTTGACCTGGCCTTTCCAGCGCCTGGCCACCGAGACGGTCGGCCCGGCGCCGTACACGACCACGAGGCGCCGGTGGAGCTTGCGGGCGAGGACCTTGGCCGGGTTGCCGTCGTCGGGGCTGGCGGGTCCGAGCAGCGCGTCGTCGGCCTCGAGCTGGTCGGCCGTCGAGGCCACCTCGGTCGCGTGGTCGTACGTGAGCCCGGCCGCCTCGAGCGTGGCGAGCAGCGGCATCGAGAGCGAGCCGACGGCCGCTCGCGGCTGCCCGCCGCCGGGGACCAGGACGAGCGGCAGTCTCTCCGCCTCCGCGTAGGCGGCGAGACTGCCGCCGGACGACACACACACGGGAGTGCAGGAACGGGAGCGGGCCTGCGCCGCACAGGCCAGCGCCTCCTCCGTCTGCCCGGAGTAGCTGATGACGACCACCAGCGTGTCGGGACCAGCCCACTCCGGGAGCTCGTAGCCGCGCACCACGGCCGACGGCACGGCGAGCGGCGGCAGGCTGGCCAGCACGAGGTCGGCGCCGATGGCGGAGCCGCCCATGCCGCAGACCACGAGCCCGTCGGGCTCGGCCGGCGGCACGGCCGCGGAGCTGCCTGCGAACGCGCCGGCCAGGCGGTCGCGGGCGATCGCGTACCCCTGGCGCAGCTGCGCCGCCAGACCGGACACCTCGGCGAGCATGCCGTCACCGTCGATCTGCGCCGCCCGGTCCGGTCCGAGACCGGTCACCTCTGCCATCTCATCCCTCACGGATCACGGACAGCACCAGGTCGCGCTTCTCCTCCATGAGCGCCTGGGAGTCGGCGCCGAGGTTGAGGCGCAACAGCGGCTCGGTGTTGGACGGCCGCACGTTGAAGTGCCAGTCCGGGTAGTCGACCGAGATACCGTCGAGGTCGCCCTGCTCGCCGTCGGCGAAGCGCTCCGCGATGCGCCGCAGCGCCGCCGGGACGTCGGCCACGGTCGAGTTGATCTCGCCGCTGATGAAGTACTTGGTGCGCAGCGGCTCGAGCAGCTCCGCCATGGTCGCCTTCTTGCGGGAGAGCAGGTCGAGGATGAGCAGCGCCGGGATGAACCCGGAGTCGGCGTTGTAGTTGTCGGCGAAGTAGTAGTGCCCGGACACCTCGCCGCCGAACAGGCCGCCCTCCTTGCGCATGCGCTGCTTGAAGAAGGCGTGCCCGACGCGGTTGAGCAGGGGCACGCCTCCGTTCGCCCTGATCACGTCCGGCACGGCGCGGCTGGCGCGCAGGTCGTAGAGGATCCTCGCGCCGGGGTTCTTGAGCAGTAGGGCCTCGGCGAGCAGCGCGGTGACGAAGTCGCCGGGCACGAACTCGCCGTCCTCGTCGATGAAGAAGCAGCGGTCGGCGTCGCCGTCCCAGGCGATGCCGAGGTCGGCCTTCTCGGCCACGACGCGCTCGCGGATCTCGCGGCTGTTCTCCTCGAGCAGCGGGTTGGGCTCGTGGTTCGGGAACGTGCCGTCCACCTCGAAGTACATCTCGACGCAGTCGAGGGCGGTCGCCCCGAAGACCAGCGGGGCGAGCTTGCCCGCCACGCCGTTGGCGGCATCCATGACGACCTTGTACGGGCGGAAGGCGGTCACGTCGACCAGGCCGTGGAGGTGACCGACGTAGGACGGATAGAGGTCGAGGCGCTCGATCGACGTGCCCGCGCCGCGCGCGGGCAGGTCCGCAAGCGCCTGGCTCCGCTCCTTGAGCTCCGGGATGCCGGCGTCGCCGCTGAGGGGCAGCGCCCCCTCCCCCACCAGCTTCATCCCGTTGTACTGCGGCGGATTGTGCGACGCCGTGACCATGGCGCCGCCGTCCAGACCGCGCGAGGCGACGCCGAAGTAGAGCATCTCCGTGGGCACGAGCCCGAAGTCCACCGTGGACGCCCCGCCCGCGGCGGCGCCGGCGGCGAAGGCCTCGAGGAGGCCGGTGGACGAGGGCCGAGGGTCCATGCCGGCGCCGAGCCGGGAGGCGCCGAGCTGCTGCGCCAGGGCGCAGCCGATGCGCTCGGCGGCCGCCTCGTCCAGCTCTTCGGGGTAGAGGCCGCGGACGTCGTATGCTTTGAAGATGCCGTCGGGGATCGTCATGAGCCCTCCCTGCCACGCAGCTGTTCGTAGAACTGGATGGAGTTGTCGGGCAGTTCGGTCTCCGGGTACACGCAGATGCCGCCGGCCAGCCGGTTGCCGGCGCCGACCACGCATCCCTCGCCGAGGACGGCGCTGTTCAGCTGCGACCCGGAGCCGACGCTGGCTCCCTGGACCAGGATGCTGCCCTCGACCTGGGCGTGGGCGCCGATGACGACCCCGGCCTGCACCACCGCCTCGGTCACGGTGGCGCCCTCGGCGACCACGGCGCCGGCGCCGATCACGGCGAGCGGCCCGATACGGGCGCCGGCGTGGATCCGCGCGCCGGATCCGACGTAACACGGCGGGACGATGCGCGCACCCGGCGCGACCTCGGCGTCCGGCGAGACGTACAGGTACGTGTCGCCGAGCTCGTCGGCGGCCGCCGTCTTCACCTGGCGCTCGAGGATGTCGAAGTGCGCCTGCAGGTAGCTGTCCGGCGTCCCGATGTCGCGCCAGTAGCCGTGGTCGACGTACCCGTACAGGGAGCCGGCCGACGCGAGCTTGGGGAACACCCCGCGCTCGATGGAGAACAGCCGGCCGCGCGGGATCATCTCGAGTACCTCCGGCTCGAGCACGTACACCCCGGCGTTGATCAGCGCAGTGCCCTCCCACTCTCCGGGCTTCTCGAGGAAGCTCGCCACAGATGCGTCCTCCCGCAGCTCCACCAACCCGTAGCGACGGGGGTCCTCCACCGGGGTCAGGAAGATGGTGCCCATGCCGCCCTTCTCCAGGTGCGTCGCGGCGAGAGCGCTCAGGTCGACGTCGCTGAGGACGTCGCCGTTGAAGACGTAGAAGCTGTCCTCGTCGAGCAGCCGGTCGCAGTTGGCGATCGCCCCGGCCGTGCCGAGCGGCTCGTCCTCGACGGCGTAGGCCACCTCGAGACCGTACGCGGAGCCGTCGCCGATCACCGCCTCGATGGCCTCGGCGAGGAAGCCGGTGGAGAAGATCGCGCGCTCCACTCCGTGGCGGGAGAGGTTGTCGAGGATGTAGGCGACGAACGGGCGCTCGACCACGGGAGCGACCGGCTTGGGGACGCGAGACGTGACCGGACGCAGGCGGGTGCCCTCACCGCCGACGAGGATGACGGCCTGCCTGGGGATGCCTCGCGCGCTCATGCCCGGCTCAGCGGACGATGGGCGCGCGCAGCTCTCCGCCCAGGCCGATACCCTCGTACTCGAGGCCGGCCTCGGCGGCGGCCGCAGGGTCGATGAAGTTGCGCCCGTCGATGAGCAGCGGACGGGTCATGACGGAGGTCGCCGCGGCCCAGTCCAGGCGGCCGAACTCCGACCACTCGGTGACGAGTACTGCGGCGTCGGCCCCCGCCAGCGCCTCGAAGGGCTCCTCGCAGATGACGACGCCGGGGAACAGGGGATGGTCGCCGGCGTCGAGCATCGGATCGTAGGCGGTGACCTTGGCGCCCTCGTGGATGAGGCGGCCCGCCAGCACGATGGAGGCCGCCTCGCGCAGATCGTCGGTGTTGGGCTTGAAGGTGAGTCCGAGCAGCGCGACGGTGGTGCCGCGCAGGGTACCGAGACGCTCCTTGAGCTTGCCGACCACGCGCCGCTTCTGGAGCGCGTTGACCTCGATCACGGCGTTGAGCAGCTGGAAGTGGTAGCCCGTGTTGCCCGCCAGCTGTTTCAGTGCCTGGACGTCCTTGGGGAAGCACGACCCGCCGTAGCCGATACCGGCCTGCAGGAAATGGGGTCCGATGCGATGGTCCAGACCCATGCCTCTCGCCACGGTGCGGACGTCGGCGCCGACCTGCTCACACACGTTGGCGATCTCGTTGATGAAGGAGATCTTGGTGGCCAGGAACGCGTTGCTCGCATACTTGACCATCTCGGCGGTGGGGACGCTCGTCCGCACGACCTCGGTGTCGATGCCGCGGTAGAGCGCCTCGACCGCGGCGCCGTCCTCGTCCCGGAAGCACCCGACGACGATGCGGTCCGGCTCGAGGAAGTCCTGGATGGCGGCCCCCTCCCGCAGGAACTCGGGGTTGGACGCGTACGTGATGCCGGTGACGCCCAGCGCCTCGAGGTCGGCCATGACCTTCTCGCCCGTGCCGACGGGGACCGTGCTCTTCATGACGAGCAGCCGCTGCCCGCCGCGCTCGGCGATCTCACGCACGGCGTGCTGCACGCGCGAAAGGTCGGCATCGCCCGACGGCGACGGCGGCGTGTCGACGGCGATGAAGAGGATGCGGCAGTGCTCGAGGAGCGCGTCGTACGACGTCGTGTAAGAGAGGCGAGCCGCGTTGTCCGCCATGAGCTTCTCGAGGCCCGGCTCGTAGATGGGGACCTCCCCGCGCTCGAGCTTCGCGATCTTGCCCTCGTCGACGTCCATGCATACGACGTCGTGACCGAGATGGGCGAAGCAGACGGCCGAGACGAGGCCGACGTACCCGGTACCGACGACCCCGATGGGAGCGGCATCCATGCGGAACTGAACCTCCAGTGCAGGTGAAAGAGAGCCCCTTCTACGGGCGGAAGTCTACCACGCGAGGGTCTGAGCCGAACGTGCCGCCGTCGCCGGCAGCCTCAGCGCGCCAGCCGCTCGAGCTCGTGCCGGCTGGCGGCGTCCTTCGGGTTGAGGGCGAGGGCGCGCGAGAAGGCGGCGCGCGCCGCCTTGTCGCGTCCGAACGCGGCATGCTCGAGGAGCCCGAGCTTGTACCAGACCTCGTAGTTCTGCGGCTGCAGCCTGGTCGCCTCCCGCAGCCGCTCGGCTGCCTCGCGGTTGCGTCCCAGCTGCTGCAGCAGTCCGGCCTCGGTGAGCAGAGGACTCACGGCGAGCGGATTCACCGCGGCCGCCCGGCGAGCCTGGTCGAGGGCGGCCGCCACGTCGCCCTCGCTGGCCGCGGTGAGGGCCGCCGTCTCCGCCCGCTGGGCGAGGTACGGCGGCAGCCAGCTGGCCGCGAGCACCAGCAGGGCGGCGCTGGCCAGCACGCGGGGCGCCCAGCCGGCGCTGCCCCAGCGGCGCGAGCCGCGCCCCCGGCGTGCCGCCGAGGCCGGCTCGCCCGCCGGTCGCGCGGCGCCTTCCGCGGCGCCACCGGCGTCGCCCAGCGGCGGGGTCCCTGCTTCAGCCGCAGCGCCCGACGGCCGACCCTGCGCCGCTCCGGAGGGGGGCTCCTCCGCGCGGGCGGGCGCAGCCTCCCCCCCGAGCTCGCGCGCCGCTCGCCGCTCCAGGGTGCGGCGCGTCGCCCGATACGAGACGCACACCGCGATGAACACGAACGCCGTGGCCCCGACCGCCGCCATGTCCCAGTCCCAGTCCCAGGACATGTGCACGAGGAACGCGATGACCCCGGCCTGGAGCGCCACCAGCATCGGGTGCAGGGGGTCGCACCGGTGCGAGAACGGGTTGCCGACCATGGCGACGACGAACAGCACCACGGCGACCGAGAACAGCACGACGCCCACGACCCCGGTCTCGCTGAGCACGTTGAACCACTGGCCGTGCGCATGCTTGACCACTCCACCGCCGTCCCGGAAACGGTAGTGCGTGAACGGGAAGGTGCCGGCGCCTGACCCCGTGAGGCGCAGCGAACGGGACTGGCTGAGCGCCTCCTTCCACAGGGGGACGCGGCCGTTGGTGGTGAGCACGAGCAAGCGTCCCGCCTCGTTGCCTCTGCCCTCCTCCTTCCCCGCATCGGTGAACAGCTCGTGCGCCCGGTCCTCGATCCAGCTCACGCCCCCGTGTGCCTGCACGTACCGGGCCGACCCGCCCACCACGACGAGGAGGACGACCGCGAGGACCGCGGCCCCGGCGGCGATCGTGGACCAGCGCGGCCAGGGGACGCCGCGCTGGAGCAGCGCCGCGGCCAGCTGCACGCCGGCGGTGACGAGAAGGGCGGCGAGCGACCACCGCAGGAGCTCGCCGCCCTCGAGCGCCCGCAGCGCATCGTCCGAGGTGGCCGCGAACAGGGTCTCGAGGTCGCGCAGTCGCCAGAGCACGAGCGCCACCGGCGTCACGATGCCGACGAGAGAGACGAAGCTCCCGAGTCGCGTCGTGGTGAACGCGAAGTACAGGACGAGCGCCACGCCCAGGGCGAGCCACCCGCCGCGGGAGAACGTGAAGAAGAACGCGAGGCACATGGGCACGGCTGCGGCGGCGGCCACCGTCCTGAGCGCGACGGGCGTGCTCCGATCCCCGGCCAGCGACAGAGCGACGCACAGGCCCATCACCATCATGACCGCCAGGACGTTCCAGTAGCCGACGGGGCTGTCGAGGCGGGCGTTCGCGTGGGCGTGCGTCACCACCGCCGGCAGGGCCTTGCCGAGGAAGGCGTACACGCCGATGGCGGTCGCGATGGCGAGGTAGCCGTAGGCGACCGTCCAGAGCTGCAGGCCGCGGGCCGACGTGAGGCCGAGCACCGCGGCCACCGCCAGGTAGAAGGCGGCGAGGTTGAACGAGACCCAGGTGAGGTCCGGACCGAACGACCAGAGCACGGACAGCCCCGACCAGGCGACGAAAGAGCCGAAGGCGGCGAGCGCGGCGATGAACAGGGCCGAGGGCGGCGAGCTCCGGCGAAGGAACCAGACCCAGACCGCGGCGGCCCCGAGGAACGCCACGACCACGGGCGTGCTGCGGCCGATCACGTAGCCGCCTGAGAGGAACGAGAACGCCGCGACGGCCGCCAGGGCGAGCCCGTAGGGGACGGTGTTGCGAGCCCTGCAGAGCGGCGTTCCCGCGCCCCGGACGGTCTGTACTGGGAGCTCCATCGACGGCATTATACGTTCGGTGCGCAGCACCCGCAGGACACCATGATGACCAGACCTCCTGTGAATCGGGTATGGTCATCTACGCGGACGAATGGTAGAAGTGAAGAACGGGCATTTTGCCGGGGCAAAGGTCCTGAGGGGGGGTGAAGACATGAGGGTCAAGCTCGTGAGCGCCATCGCGATCGCACTCCTGCTCGTCCTGGCGTTCGCCGTCGTGGCTCAGGCGGCCGTCCCCCAGTCCGTGATCGACGCGATCATCGAGGACGCAATGGACGGCACCATCGACGGCGACTGGACGGCCGCGGAGATCCGTGCCGCGCTGGCATACATCCGGGACAACCCGATCTACCAGCAGTATTCTGACCTCGAAGGGGTCCTCGAAGACTATCTGGCGAGCATGCAGGCACCCGGTGAGCAGAGCGGCGAGCTCGCGTTCACCGGAGGTGAGATGGTCCTGATGCTCGCTGCCGGTGTCACGCTCATCGGTGGCGGCGCACTCCTGCGTCGCAGCCGCGCCTGACGGCCGGCGGACGGAGGTCCATGCGAACGGCGCCCCCTTCCGAAGAAGGGGGCGCCGTTCGCGCGTACGAGGGGCGCCGCCGCTCCCTGCACGACGTCAGCGGCCGACGACGAGCACGAGCTTGCGGGGGACGTCGTCCACTCTGACGACACTTCCTTCCGGCATCCCAAGGTCGGCCGACAGGGCCTCGGCCGCCGTGCGCGAGCCGGGACGGTAGGCCACGGCGGGCACGTCGGGGACCGACCCCGCGTCTGCCTCAGGCAGGGGAGCGGCCACGAACCCCCACACCCGCAGCCGGCGGGACAGGGCCTCCCCCGTCTCCTCGGACGCGCTGACGATTCCGGCCGCCGTATGCCGCGCCGCGACGAAGGAGAAGCCCAGGCGCGTCGACGCGAGGTCGGGCGCCAGCGTCCCGGGCCAGCAGGCGCGCACCAGCGTCTGTACGTTGGCGCGCGCCGCAGCAGCCAGTTCGGCGCGCCGGCCGGAGACGGTCCCCTCACGCCGGGGGAGGCGCGAGACCGGCAGGCGGCCTCGAGCCACCGCCTGCTCGAGCGCCGCGGAGAGCGCCGCGTCCTTACCGCGCGACGTCAGCGAGCTTGAGACGACCGCCTGCTGGCGTCGCTGCCGCAGCAGGGCGCACACCTTCTCGACGACGATGCCGTCCAGGTCGCCGGGGCGGGCCGGCGCCACCAGCACGGCCAGCGCCGGCCGCCTGTCGAGCTCGCGCGCCGTGCGGAACGCGAGCCGTTCGTCGGTCCCGGAGACGAGCGTCACCTCGACCGGGGCGCCGGCCGAGGCCGCCAGCTGCCGGCGCACCTCCGCCGCGTAGCGGGCGGCCTGGGACCGGCCGAGGGGGGCCACGACCAGCACGCGTGCCGCACGCTCTCTCCGGGAGACCAGCCGGCGGGTCTCCGGCGGCGCCATGCCGAGCGCGAGCGACTGGATGAGCGGCTGGACACGGCTTGCGTCCGCATGCCACACCCTCCCGTCACGGCAGCGCTCCACGACGACCGGCGCCGCCCGCACCTCCACCATCGCCCGGTCCGTCTCCTTGAGGGCCTCCGCCAGCGACGTCGCGCCCTGGAGCGTGAGGTCGCTGCGCACGAAACCGAACCCCAGGACGTAGTTGGAGAAGGCGACCACCCCGAGCTTCTCGAACGGCATCAGCGGGAGGGCGACTCGCAGGCTCTCGAACTGCGTGATCCAGGCGCGCTCCTCCCCGCCCCTGCCGCGCCAGGCGCTGCGCGCCTCTGGAAAGTCGGGGCGCGCAGGCCGCAGGTCGCTCATCGGGAACATCGCCTGGATGGCGAGGTCGGAGGCGCGGCGGTCCAGGGCGACCCATGCGTCCATGCTCACGCCGAGTGCGCCTCCGAGCGCCGTCGCGGCGGCCCCCGGCCCCGCGCTGTCCGCGATGTCGGCCACGGGCGCGTACCCGTCGTCAGGCGAGAACCCGGAGACGAGCGGCGCCACGACGACGGCAGTCAGCGCGTGGCGCTCCGTGTCGAGGTGCAGCCAGACGATGCCGGAGCACGCGCCGCCGCGCCCGCCCATGACGAACAGGGCGACGTCGTCCGGAGCCGGGGCCTCGAGCCGTACGGGAGGGTCCTCCTCGCCGACGACCCTCTGCCACGGTCCGGGCGTGGCGAGCAGGATGACGACCGCCATGGCGAGGAGGCCGCCGAGCACGAGCGCGGCCCATGGGTCCAGCCGCCGCGCAGCTGCGCGCAGCCAGCTCACTTCACGAGCTTGCAGGACTTCGCGAGCCCCATCATGACGTCGTTGGAGAGCTGGTTGGTCAACGTGTTCAGCACCCAGTACAGCGTCCCGTGCTCCTTCCAGGCGACCATGCGCAGATGGACGCCCTGGTAGAACAACAGGTACGTGCGCCGTCCGCTCTTCTCCTTGCCGCTGGGGTGCTCGATGGCGGGAGGGTCAAGCCAGCGCATGGACTGGATGCTCCAGTAGCCGTACTGCGGAGTCCTGGCGACCGCGACCGCGGCGGCGACGTTCTTGCCCTTGGTCGTCTTGACCGTGTAGGTGCGGAACTGGTCGTAGACGGAGCCGGACGGCCAGGCTGTCGGCGCCTGCAGCTTGAGCGGCGTGTCGGCGTCGGTCTGTTGCCACGTGGCCCAGTCGACCTTCTGGTCCTTCAGCAACGTCTGCTGCTCCTGGACCTCCTTCTCCTCGGGGACGTCCAGGATCCCGCTGAACGAGGAGGCGACGAACACGCTGATGCCGTCCTTGCCGCCCGGGACGCGATCGACGATACGTACCTCCGAGGCGCCCATCATGGACGCGATCGCGGTCGCGTGCGCCCTGAGGACCTCCGTGGCGTAGACCGCGGTCACCGTGTCCGGGAACTCGTAGGCGTCCGCCACCGCCTGCGCCCGGTAGCCCTGGGCAGCGAGCTGGCTCGCCGCGCTGGTGGCCAGACCGTCGATGCCGCTGCCGTTGTACACGTGCACGACGAAGGCCTTCTTGCCCACCTTGGCGCGCGTCTTCACCGGCGCCTGCGTGGGATGCGTGAACTGGCTCACGGCCTCGGCGATCCGCTCGGGAGCGGCCTGCACGATGGAGGCGCCGTTGATCATCCCGGTCTCTCCCTCGACATGCGCCTGGTAGACCTTGGACGTGTCGACCTCGAACGCCAGCTCCACGAGCGGCGCTATCTTGGCGAGCGAGTTCAGGTTGGACCGGGTCTCGCTCGTGATCGCCTTGATGAGCTTGATGACGCGCTCCCAGTCGCCGCTCCAGCGGCTGGACTGGCGCTGCAGCTCTCTCAGGAACAGCTGCTGACGCTGCATCCTGCCGAAGTCGAAGAACTCGTCGTGGCGGAAGCGCACGTAGTTGAGCGCCTGCTTGCCGCGCACCAGCTGGTAGCCCGGCTCCAGGTTGATCGACTTGTAGCTGGCGCTCGCCGGGACGAAGTACTTGTGGTCGATGGGCAGATAGACCCCGCCGAGGATGTTGACCACGTGCCAGAAGCCGGCGAAGTCGGTCTCGACCCAGGCGTTGACCGGCAGCCCGGTGATCTGCTTGAAGGTCTGGATGACGAGCTTGGGGCCGCCGTAGGAATAGGCGGAGTTCATCTTGTCGTAGCCGTAGCCGGGGATGTCGACGTAGAGGTCGCGGGGCAGCGAGAGCATGGAGATGCTCTTCGACCCCGGGTCCAGCCGGAGGAGCATCTGCGTGTCCGAGCGGCCGGGGTCGCCCGGGATGTCCGACTTGTCGGAGCCGATGAGGAGGATGTTCATCGGCTTGTCCGGGAGCGGCCGCTCGATCTCCGCGTCGGCGGCCGCTATGGCGGCCAGCTCGTCGGCCGTCGTGACGGGGCCGTCGCTGCCGTCGCCGACGTCGCTGACCAGGCCGTTGGCGTAGCCCACCGCCAGGCCGGGCGTGGCCAGGACGACGATCACGACGGCCACGCCCGCCAGCTTCACGGCGAGGCGCCGCCCGAAGGCGAGGTACGCGGTGACGAGCGCGACGGCGGCGGCGACCGCGATCGGCGCCCCCAGCACCGCCCAGTCCGGCACCCTGTCCAGCTTGCGGAGGATCTCGAGGGCGGCGCGGGAGTTGCCGACAGCCTCCCGCCCGTACGCCCAGTACAAGAACGCCGCGACCACGACGGCCGCGGCGACGAGCCCCCAGAGCCACCATCGCCGCGGCGCAGCCGCGGCCTGGTTCACGCCGTGGCGCGAGCGAAGGCGGCGCGTGCGGTCCCGCACCGGCGCAGTGTACGCCATGCGGACAGGCTCGGCCTCTCCGACTCTGTAGACCCGGTACTCGCCCATGATCCTCCGGCGCTCAGGCGCCGCGCACGGCCTCGTCCTCGCATGTCAGGAGAGACGCGTCCTCGGGAGGGCCGGTTCGCGGGTCCTCCTCCCAGCGCGTGACGTCTGCCCCGAGGGCACACAGTTTGCCGGTAAGATCCTCGTACCCCCGATCGACATGGTACACGCTCCGCACCTCCGTGACCCCATCGGCCACCAGCCCCGCGGCGACGAGCGCGGCGCCGCCGCGGAGATCGGGCGCCTCCACGACCGTGCCGCTCAGCTGGCGCGGCCCGGCGATGACGGCGTGATGGCCGCTGGTCTCGATGCCGGCGCCGAGGCGGTTGAGCTCGTCGACCACGACGAAGCGGTTCTCGAACACGTTCTCGGTGATGATGGACGTCCCTTCGGCCAGCGAGAGGAGCACCATGGTCTGTGCCTGGAGGTCGGTGGCGAACCCGGGGTGCGGGAGGGTCGAGATGTCGACCGGGGCGAGCGGCCCGTCACGGGTGACCGTGATGCGGTCCTCGGCCTCCTCCACCTGCACGCCCATGGCCTGCAACTTGGCGAGGAAGAGCTCCAGGTGGGCCGGGTCGAGGCCGATCGTCGTGACCCGGCCGCCCGTGGCGGCCCCCATGATCAGGTACGTGCCGGCCTCGATGCGGTCGGCGATCACGGTGTGGTCCACACCGTGCAGCGACCTGCCGCCGGCCACGTGGATCGTGCTGGAGCCGGCGCCCTCGATCTCGGCCCCCATGCCCCGGAGGAAGGCACACAGGTCCATGATCTCCGGCTCGCGGGCCGCGTTCTCGATCACGGTCTCGCCCTCGGCGGCAGTGGCCGCCATGACGAGGTTCTCGGTGGCGCCCACGCTCGGGTAGTCGAGCGGCACCACGGCGCCCTTGAGACCATCGCTGTGCACGCGGATGAACCCGTGCTCGATGTCGATGCGCGCCCCCAGCTTCTCGAGGCCGCGGATGTGGAAGTCGATCCTCCGCGGCCCGATGTTGCAGCCGCCGGGCATCGCGATGGTGGCCTCACCGAGACGCGCCACGAGCGGGCCCATGACGATGATGCTCGCGCGCATCGTGCGAACGAGCTCGTAGGGCGCGCAGCCGCTGAGCCGGCCGCCGGCCTCCACCCTCACCGCGTCGCCCTCGTCGCTGGCGTCGGCGCCGAGGGCCCGCAACATGGTCACCATGGTGGCCACGTCCGTGATCCGAGGCACACGCCGGATGACGCAGGGGTCGGCCGTGAGCAGACTCGCGGCGAGCAGTTTGAGGGCGGAGTTCTTGGCGCCGGAGAGGACGACTTCTCCCTCCAGTGGCCGTCCGCCGCGCACCTGGAGGCGCGCGTCGTGTTCGCTCAAGCCGTCCATCAGACGCCCAGGAGTATAGCTCGTCTCGATGCCGCGGCGTCAGCGACGGCGCTTGGCCACGCTCAGGCGGTTCTCGGCCCGCTTGAGCGCCTGCTCGGCGCGGAAGTAGTCCACCTCGGCCCGTGCGCTCAGATCGCCGCTCTCCTTCATCCGCTCCTGGGCGCGCCGGTAGGCCTCCTCGGCCCGCTCGATGTCGATGGCGCCGGCGAGCTCGCCGTGGTCGACCACGACGAGGACCTTGTCGAACAGCACCTGCGCGTAGCCGATCCCGGTCGCGATGTACTCCCAGTCATCGTCGATCGTGCGGATGCGCGTCTCGCCGATGCCCAGCAGCGTGACCAGCGGCTGGTGGCGCGGCAGGATGCCGAGCTCACCGTCGACGCCGGGGAGCACCACCATGGCGACCTCCCCGGCGTAGACCTGACCGTCCGGCGTGACGACCTCGACGTGGAGTGTGCGATCGTCGCTCACCAGAGCCCTCTCACGCGTCCTCGGCAGCGAGCGTCTTGGCCTTCTCGACCGCGTCGTCGATGCCGCCGACCATGAAGAACGCCTGTTCCGGCAGTTCGTCGCACTTGCCCTCCACGAGGTCCTTGAAGCCGCGGATGGTGTCCGACAGCCGCACGTACTGGCCGGGCGTGCCGGTGAAGGCCTCGGCCACGGTGAACGGCTGGCTGAGGAACCGCTCGATCTTGCGGGCACGCTGCACGACGACCTTGTCCTCGTCGGAGAGCTCGTCCATGCCGAGGATGGCGATGATGTCCTGGAGCTCGCGGTACCGCTGCAGGATCTCCTGCACGCGCATGGCGACCTCGTAGTGTTCGTCGCCCACGGCGTCCCGCGACAGGATGCGCGAGGTCGAGTCCAGCGGGTCGACGGCCGGGTAGATGCCCTTCTCGGAGATGGCGCGCGAGAGCACGGTGGTGGCGTCCAGGTGCGCGAACGTGGCCGCCGGCGCCGGGTCGGTGAGGTCGTCCGCGGGGACGTAGATGGCCTGCACGGAGGTCACCGACCCACGCTTGGTGGAGGTGATGCGCTCCTGCAGCTCGCCCATCTCGTTGGCCAGCGTGGGCTGGTACCCCACGGCGCTCGGCATGCGGCCGAGGAGCGCCGAGACCTCGGAACCCGCCTGGACGAAACGGAAGATGTTGTCGATGAACAGCAGCACGTCCTGGCCGCCGGCCTCCCGGAAGTACTCCGCCACCGTGAGGCCGGCCAGACCGACGCGCAGGCGGGCGCCCGGCGGTTCGTTCATCTGGCCGAACACGAGTGCCGTCTTGTCGATGACTCCGGACTCCTGCATCTCGGTCCAGAGGTCGTTGCCCTCGCGCGTGCGCTCGCCCACGCCGCAGAACACGGACAGGCCGCCGTGCTGCGTCGCGATGTTGTTGATGAGCTCCTGCACGATGACCGTCTTGCCCACCCCGGCGCCGCCGAAGAGACCGATCTTGCCGCCCTTGACGTAGGGCGCAAGCAGGTCGACGACCTTGATCCCGGTCTCGAACAGCTCGTCCGTGGGATCGAGCTCGTCGAACGAGGGCGCCGGCCGATGGATCGGCCAATGCTCGACGTCCGCCAGCGACGGACCCTTGTCGATCGTGCCGCCGTTGACGTCGATGAGGCGACCGAGCGTGGCCTCGCCCACCGGCACCGTCATCGGGGCGCCCGTGTCGATGACCTCCACGCCGCGAGCCAGGCCGTCCGTCGCGTCCATGGCGACGGCGCGGACCTTGTCGTCTCCGAGATGCTGCTGCACCTCGCAGATCACCTCGTTGCCGTCGTCGCCCTCACCGATACGGACCTTGAGGGCGTTGTAGATGGCCGGGATCTCGTCGGGGAACCTGACGTCGATCACCGCCCCGATGACCTGGACGACTTCACCTTTGTTCATCGCGTCAACTCCGCTCGCTTGGATGTCTGGTCGGTGCTCATCCCAGCGCCTCGGCGCCGGCGACGACCTCGAGGATCTCCTGCGTGATCGCCGCCTGGCGGGCGCGGTTGAGAGCCAGCGTGAGGCTGCCGATCATCTCCTCGGCCGCCTCGCTGGCGTTGCGCATGGCGCTCATGCGCGCGCCCTGCTCGCTGGCGCTGGACTCGAGGAGCGCGCGGTAGACGGCGATCTCGACGTACGCGGGCAGCAGGCCCTCGAGGATGACTTCCGGCGCCGGTTCGTAGATGTACGAGACGGGCTGGCGGTCGCCGCCGTCGGTGACCGCCTCCCTGGGCACCGGCAGGATCACGTCGTCCATGAGCGTCTGCTCGATCGGCGACGTGAACTGGTTGTAGACGAGGCGCACGCGGTCGACGTCGCCTCTCAGGTACATCTCGATGAGCTCCTTGGCGATGGTCTTGGCGTCGCTGTACTGGGGCCGGTCGCTGAGGCCCTGCCAGTGCCTCTCCAGCCGGCAGCCGCGGAAGGTGAGCGTCCCGATGCCCTTGCGGCCCACGGCGAGCACCCGGGTGTCGACGTCCTGCGCGCGCAGGTCGCGCTCGATGGCCATGGCCTTGCGGACGACGTTCGCGTTGAACGCACCCGCGAGCCCGCGGTCGCCGGTCATGGCGACGACGGCGACCGTGTGCACCTCGCGCTCGTGAAGGAGCTCGTAGCGGTGCGCCTCCTCCGAGTACGTGGCGAGGTCCTCCATCATCTCGATCATGTCGCGCGCGTACGGCCGGAGCGCCTCGATACGGGCCTGGTTGCGGCGCAGCTTGGCGGCGGCGACCATCTCCATCGCCTTGGTGATCTTGCGCGTGTTCTGGACCGACGCGATGCGCCGACGGATGTCGCGCAGGGTCGCCACGTCAGGCCTCCGCCTCCGCGGTCTTCTCCTGGAGTGCCTTGGCCTCGGCCTCGAGCTCGGCCACCTCGGACGTGGTGCCGACCTCGGCGGCGAACGCGTTGTGATAGGAGGCGACGACCTCCTTGAGCCTCGCCTCCGTCTCCTTCGTCAGCTCGCCGCGTTCGCGGATGTCGGCGAGCACGTCGGTCGCCTGGCTGCGGAGGTAGTCGCGCAGCCCCTGCGCGAAGTGCTGCACGCGCTCGCCCGCGAGGTCGTCGAGGAAGCCCTGGTTGCCGGCGAAGATGACGGCGACCTGCTCCTCGACCGGCAGGGGGTCGTACTGACCCTGGTTCAGCAGCTGGACCATGCGCTCGCCGCGCGCCAGCGCACGCCTGGTGACGGCGTCGAGGTCCGACCCGAACTGCGCGAACGCCTGCAGCTCCCGGTACTGCGCCAGGTCGAGCTTGAGGCGGCCGGCGACCTGGCGCATCGCCTTGACCTGCGCCTTGCCGCCCACGCGGCTCACCGAGATGCCGACGTTGATGGCCGGGCGGATGCCGGAGAGGAAGAGGTCGCTCGTGAGGAAGATCTGGCCGTCGGTGATGGAGATGACGTTGGTCGGGATGTAGGCAGACACGTCGCCGGCCTGCGTCTCGATGACGGGCAGCGCCGTGAGAGAGCCTCCCCCGAGGTCGTCGCTGAGCTTGACGGCCCGCTCGAGCAGGCGCGAGTGCAGGTAGAACACGTCGCCGGGGAACGCCTCGCGGCCCGGCGGCCGGCGCAGCAGCAGCGACATCTGCCGGTAGGCGTCGGCCTGCTTGGAGAGGTCGTCGTAGAAGCACACCGAGTGGCGGCCGCTGTAGAGGAAGTACTCGCCCATGGCGCACCCGGCGTACGGGGCGAGGTACTTGAGCGTCGCGGATGCCGACGCCGTCGCGGCGACGACGATCGTGTACTCCATCGCGCCGTACTCCTCGAGCTTCTGCACCACCTGCATGACGGTCGAGGCCTTCTGCCCGATGGCCACGTAGACGCAGATCTCGTCCTGGCCCTTCTGGTTGATGATCGTGTCGACGATGATGGACGTCTTGCCGGTCTGGCGGTCGCCGATGATGAGCTCGCGCTGGCCGCGGCCGATCGGGATCATGGAGTCGATGGCCTTGATGCCGGTCTGCAGCGGCTCCTTGACCCCCTGGCGCTCGATCACGCCGGGAGCCTTGAACTCGACCGGACGGAACTGGTCGGTCTCGATGGGTCCCTTGTCGTCGAGCGGACGGCCGAGCGGGTCGACCACCCGGCCGACGAGAGCCTCACCCACCGGGACGCGGAGCACGCGGCCGGTGCGCTTGACGAGGTCGCCCTCCTTGATCAGCGTGTCCTCGCCCAGGAGCACGGCGCCGACGTTGTCCTCCTCGAGGTTGAGGGCCAGGCCGATGACGTCGTGGGGAAGCTCGAGCATCTCCATGGCCACGCAGTTGCGGAGCCCGTAGATGCGGGCGATCCCGTCGCCGACCTCGAGGACGGTGCCGACCTCTTCGACCTCGACCTCCGCCTGGTACCCCTCGATCTGGGCCTTGAGGACCGAGGCGATCTCTTCGGGTCGCAGCTTCACTGGGCGTCACCTCTCACTTCTGCGGTAGCCAGCCGGCGGCGCAGCTGGCGGATCCGTGCTTTGACGCTGCCGTCGACGATGACGTCGCCGATGCGCAGGACGAGGCCGCCCACGATGGAGGGGTCGACGCGCCGGGCGAGTGCAACCCGGCGCCCGGTGGCGCCCTCCACACGGGCGGCGATCTTCTTCTCGGTCTCGGGCGGAAGCTCGGTGGCCGAGACGACCTCGACCTCGACGACGCCCCCCTCGGCGACGGCCAGGGCGTCGTAGGCCTCACGCAGCTCGGGCACTGCGGCGAACCGCCCGCGCTCGAGCATGAGCTGCAGCGTGTTGGCGAGCAGCGGCTGAGCGCCGCGCGTGAGCTCGGCGAGCACCCGCTGCTTGGCGCTCGTCTCCACCTGGGGGTCGGCGAGCACGGCGCGGAGCGGCTCCGATGCCGCGAGGGCGGCGACGAAGTCGCCCAGCTCGCGGCCCACCTGCTCCTCCGCGCTCGCCTCCCGGGCGGCGTCGAACAGAGCCTGGGCGTAGACCCGAGCTGCCTGCTCTTCGCTCACGCCCGGCCCTCCGCGCCGAGGCTCTCGACGTCGAGCTCGGCGAGCGCCTCGTCGATGAGACGCTGCTGGTCGGCCGCGCTGAGGCTGGCGGCCGCGACCTTCTCGGTGGCGAGCGCGGTGAGCTCCGCGATCTGTCCCTTGATGTCGCGGAGCGCGGCGCGCGTGTCGCGCTCGATCTGCTCGTGCGCACGCTCGAGGACGCGCTCGCTCTGCGCCTTGGCCTCGGCGAGGATCTCGGCCTTGGCGTGCTCTGCCGTGGTCCTCGAGCGCTCCAGGATCTCGTCGGACTCGCCGCGGACCCTGGCGAGCGTGGCCTTGTACTCCTCGAGCAGTCGCAGCGCCTCGGCGCGCGCCTCTTCAGCGGCGTCCACGCTGTCCTGGATACTCTGACGCCGCGCGTCGAGAGCCTTCTGGAGAGGCTTGAAGGCGAGCAGCGTGAGCACCAGGACCGCCACCCCGAAGGTGATGAGGGTCCAGATCATGAGACCTGGTTCAGGGACGAGCATGCGTCACTCCTCGCTGGTCTGGTGCCGCCGCCCTCAGGCGACGAAGATGAGGATCAGGGCGACCACGAACGCGTAGAGCGCCACAGCCTCGGTCACGCCGATGCCGATGAACATGTTGGTGCGGATGTCGCCGGCGACCTCCGGCTGCCGGGCGATGCTCTCGTAGGCCTTGCCCAGCAGCATGCCGAGACCGATGCCGGGGCCTAGGGCACCCACGCCCATCGCGATACCCGCGCCCAGCAACTTGGCGGCTTCAGCGTCCATTGTCGTTCCTCCTTGAAGGTCCGCGATGCGGCAGCCTCGCTGCAGCCATCGCTAGTGCTCCTGGTCCAGCGCCCCGCTGATGTACACGGCGGAGAGGATGGCGAAGATGAAGGCCTGGATGAAGGCCACGAAGATCTCGAACATGTAGATGAGCACCGAGGCCCCCTGCAGGACGACCGCGGCGAGGTAGCTCTGGAAGATGAGCGCCATGGCGAAGAACACGGCCAGGATGGCGTGCCCCGCCAGCATGTTGGCGAAGAGACGGACGGCGAGCGAGACGAGGCGGAAGACCTCGCTCACCGCGTGGATGACCCAGATGAGCTGCTTGAGCACCGGCGGGGCGCTGGACGGTGCCCAGTTGACGAAGTACCGGGGACCGTTCTGCCGGAGGCCCGCGTAGTGCGTGAAGACGAAGGTGCACAGCGCCAGGGCGAGCGTGACGTACAGATTGGCCGTGGCGGTGTAGAACCCGAACTGGTTGTGCTCGGCGAGCGGCAGCGGTATCAGGCCGAGGAGATTGGCCGTGAGGACGAAGAAGAAGGCGCTGGCGATGTACGGGAACCAGGTGGCGCGGCCGCTCTTCATGACGGCCCCGACGATGCCGTCGTGCGCGAGACTGTAGAGCAGCTCCATCATCACGCGGAAGCGGCTCGGGGTCTCGCGCTTGAGCGAGCGCCGGACGAGCAGGGCGAAGACGATGAGCACGGCGGCGGTGAGCCACAGGTAGACCACCGCCTTGGTGATCGACAGGTCGAACGGGCCGATGCTGGGCAGCTCGATGATCGGATGAAGCTCGAACTCCTCGGCGATCTCGAACTCCTCGGCCTGCCCCGGCTCCTTGAGGACGTCGATGCCGATCACGGCCGCGAGCGCGATGATGGCGACGAAGGCCCAGATCAGACGCTTGCGCTTCATCATCGTGACCTCACCTCCCGGGTGGGAGCCGGGTCCCCGGCGAACGTGAAGACTCGCACCGTCATGTAGACGGTGAAGGCGGCGAGGAACGACAGGGCAGCGGCCGCGAACGCTGGGCGCGCGAACACGCCGATCAGGATCAGGCAGACGAGCGCCACGGCCATGCGGACGGCGGCACCGCCGACCGTGGCCAGCACGGCGTGGTTGAAGGTGCCCCGGGACGCGGAGCGCCAGGCGACGGTCTCGAGCGCCCAGTACACGAGGACGAGCCCCGCGCCGGCGACTGCGGCCCATACCGGCTGCCCGACGAACGCCGCCACCGTGGCGCAGGCCAGAGTGGCGGCGATGAGCAGAAGCAGTGCTGCGAACGGTCTGCGGATGACGCCTCGCTCTCCCGGACTCTACTTCGTCTCCAGATAGATGGCGTACAGCGCCAGCCCGAAGCCGACGAAGACGCCGATCACCACAAACAGCGGAAAGGTGTCGAACACCCAGTCGACGCCGGCGCCGAACCCGAGCCCGACGGCGACGCCGGCGAGCAGCAGAAAGGCGACCGATTCCGCGGACGCCGCCGAGCGCTGTGGTTGCTTCTTCCCCCCGTTCCCGGGGCTTTCCGGGCTCACACTATACCTGTGGGGTCAGGGGCCTGCAAATGAGATCCGGATGCCGTTCACCGGCGCGGATCGAGGACCGCCGCGCCCGCCGCCGGCCCTTCATGAGGCGCCGTCCGCGTCGGGTCCGGCGCCCTCAGAAGGATTGTTCCCCACACCGGGCGCCAGTGGATCAGGCAGTCCGCGGCGGCGCGAGCGGTACCTGCTGAGCAGCCGCCCCATGTACAGGGTGGAGACGGCCGACGCGATGCCGAGCGCGACGATCGCCGGCCAGAAGCGCTGCTGGATCGAGATCGCGAGGCCGCTCAGGCAGAGGCACCACGAGTAGAGCAGGAGCACGCTCTTGCGCTGCGAGAAGCCATGCACCAGCACGAGATCGTGGTGCACGTGGTCCTGGCCCGCCGCGTAGAAGGGCACGCCGCGGCGCCAGCGCCGCCAGACGATGAGGAACAGGTCGACGAACGGTACGCCGAGCACCAGCAGCGGCAGGACGAGGGCGATCGCCGCCGTGCCCTTCATCACGCTCTGCACGCTGACGCAGGCCAGCACGAACCCCAGGAGCATGGACCCGGCGTCTCCCATGAAGATGGACGCCGGGTGGAAGTTGAAGCGCAGGAACGCGAACGTCGCGCCGGCCAGCACGGCGGCCAGCACCCCCATGGCGGCGAAGCCGGTGGCCAGCGAGATGATCGCGAAGGTCAGCGCCGAGATGCCGCAGACGCCGGCGGCGAGGCCGTCGAGGCCGTCGATGAAGTTGACCATGTTGATGATCATCGCCATCCAGAAGGCGGTGACGAGGATCGACGCGACGAGCGGCAGGTGCCACAGGACGTCCGTGAACGGCACGCCGACGCGCGTGACGCGCGTGTCGAAGTAGATGGCGACGCCGATCGCCAGGAGCTGGCCCACGAACTTCACGATAGGCTCGAGCTCGTAGAGGTCGTCGAACAACCCGACCGCGACGACGATCGTGGCGCCGCCGATGATGCCCCACACCGAGCGGTCCACCTCCACGAGGAGCATCACCGGCACCATCCAGCCGAGGTACATGGCGAGGCCGCCGAGGAGGGGCGTCGCCAGCTCGTGCATGCGGCGGTCGTCCGTGGGCGTGTCGACCGCGCCCGTGCGGTGGGCGAGACGTCCCATGAGCGGCGTCAGGACGTAGACGATGAACGCCGCGATGAGGAAGCCCAGGATCGCCGTGCGAAGCGGACTGGAGAGACTCAACGCTCCGCCGATGACAGCTCCTCCCTGATCAGCTCGACGCCGGCCTCGTCCAGCAGCGCACGCGAGAGCTCGTCCGGATAGCCCTCGACGTAGTGGATCTCGCGCACCCCGCAGTTGATGAGGATCTTGGCGCACAGGACGCAGGGGTGCAGCGTCGTGTAGAGCGTCGCACCCTCGATGGCGACGCCGTGAATCGCCGCCTGGATGACGGCGTTCTGCTCGGCATGGATGGCACGGCAGAGCTCCTGGCGCTCGCCCGACGGGATGCCGAGCTGCTCGCGCAGGCAGCCGATGTCCAGGCAGTGGGCGACCCCGCGGGGTGCGCCGTTGTAGCCCGTGGCGAGGATACGCTTGTCGCGCACGAGCACCGCCCCGACCTGGCGACGCAGGCAGGTGGAGCGGGTGGCCGCCTGGACGGCGAGCTGGAGGAAGTACTCGTCCCAGCTCGGCCGGCGGCGGCCGCTCGCGCTGTCGTCTGCCCCCGTCACAGGAACTCGTACAGGGGGAAGCGGTCCAGGAGGTCGACGACCTCGTGACGGATCTCGGGCAGGGCTGCCTGGTCGTCGCGGGCGGCGATGGCGCGGAGCATGAGCTGGCCGGTCTGGCGCATCTCGGGCTCCATGAACCCGCGGGTGCTGACCGCCGCGGCGCCGACGCGCAGGCCGCTGGCCACGTTGAACGACGCCTCCTCGAACGGGACGACGTTGCGGTTGGCCGTGATGTTGACGCGCTCCAGCAACTCCTGGCACTCGAGGCCGTTGATGCCGGCGGACCGCAGGTCGACGAGCGCGAGGTGCACGTCGGTGCCGCCGGAGACGAGACGCAGCCCACCCTCGGCCAGCGTCTCGGCCAGGACGGCGCAGTTCGTCACGATCTGCCGCTGCAGCTTGCGAAACTGGTCGCTCTGGGCGATGCGCAGGCACACGGCCTTGGCGGCGATGACGTGCATGAGCGGGCCGCCCTGCATGCCGGGGAACACCGCCCGGTCGATCGCCTCCGCATGCTCCGCCCGGCACATGATGATGCCGGCGCGGGGACCGGTGAGCGTCTTGTGCGTCGTGCTGGTGACGACGTCGCAGTAGGGCACCGGGTTGGGGTGCACGCCGGCGGCGATGAGCCCTGCGATGTGGGCGATGTCGGCCATGAGCAGGGCGCCGACCTCGTCGGCGATCTCCTTGAAGGCGCCGAAGTCGACGATGCGCGGGTAGGAGCTGTAGCCGCAGATGATGAGCTTGGGCCTGTGTTCCCGCGCGAGCGCGCGTACCTCGTCGTAGTCGATGATCTCGGTGTCCTTGCGCACGTGGTACGGCACCACGTTGTACGTGCGCCCCGAGTAGTTGATGCCCAGGCCGTGCGTGAGGTGGCCGCCGTGCGTGAGCTCCATGGCCATCATGGTGTCGCCCGGCTCCAGCAGCGCGAAGAGGGCGGCGAGGTTGGCCGACGAGCCGGAGTGCGGCTGCACGTTGGCGTGCTCCGCGCCGAACACCTCCTTGCAGCGGTCGATGGCGAGCTGCTCGACCTGGTCCACGACGTCGCAGCCGCCGTAGTAGCGGTGCCCCGGGGTACCTTCGGCGTACTTGTTCGTGAGCACCGAACCGGTGGCCTCGAGCACGGCGCGGCTGGCGAAGTTCTCGCTCGCGATGAGCTCGAGCGTCTCCTGCTGCCGGATGAGTTCGCAGCGCAGCAGCTCGTTGAGTTCCGGGTCGAGGTGATAGAGGGGTTCGCGCCGCCATTCGCGGCCGACGGGACTCAAGCGAGGTCCTCCGCGTCGAGCAGGGCCACGCGGCCCTCGTGACGACCGCCCTCGAACGGCGTCTCGAGCCACACCTCGGTGATCGCCCATGCCTCGTCCTCGCTCAGCAGGCGGCCGCCGAGGCACAGCACGTTGCAGTCGTTGTGGCGGCGCGTGATCTCGGCATGGTATGGCGTGAAGCAGTCGGCGGCGCGCACGCCCTTGTGGCGGTTCGCGGACATGCAGATGCCGATGCCCGTGCCGCAGACGAGCAGACCTCGCTCGACCTCACCGGAGGCGACCAGCTCAGCCACCTTGTGTCCGTACACGGGGTAGTCGACGGACTTCTCGCCCGACTCCGTGCCCACGTCGACGACCTCGTGACCCAGCGAGCGGAGACGGCGCACGACGGCCTGCTTGAGGGCGTACCCTCCGTGGTCGGCACCGGCGGCGATCTTCATGACGAGCTCCTTCTGCTCAGACGGCGACAGCACGGCGCGGCAGGAGGCGCCGGAGCGCCCCCTCCGGGCGCGTCGGCGGCCAGGGCCGCGCCGCGGCTACAGGGGGTCGATTGTATCAGTCCGTGCGCCGCGGGGCCCTTGCGGGCCGGCGCCCGATCACTCCCGCTCCCGTGCAGTAGTCCGCGCGCCGGAGCGGCACTTGCGGGCCGGCGCCGTCTCGCCGCTGGGGCCGCCGGTCAGTCCGGAAGGAAGAGCTCTCCCTTGAGGACCGGGTGGACGCGGCCGCCGACGCGCACGTCGGTGATCGCGTCCGGCGCGCCCGAGACGGCCACCGTGAGGAAGCTCGGCCGGCCGATCTGCGCGCCCTGCAGCACGACCCGTTCCTCGTCCATCGGCAGCACGCCCTCCCGCGCCATGTACGCGGCGAGCGGCCCGGCGGCGCTGCCGGTGGCCGGGTCCTCGGTGATGCCGGCGAACGGGAACAGCCCGCGGGCCTCGATCCAGGGGGTGTCCTGTCCCGTGAAAGCGCACGGGTAGATCTCGGCGTGGCGGCGCTCGAACTCCTCCGCCAGGTCGAGCTGAAGCGAGACGCGCGCGAGCGCCCGTTGCGAGGCGAGCGGGATGATCGTGTAGCGGAGGCCGGTGTCGACGGGAACAGGGTCGAACTCCGGATGCAGGTCGTCCACGGCCAGCCCGAGGACGGCGGCGACAGCGCCGCGTGGAGCGGGCGGGCCGAAGACCGGGGGCCGCTGGTGGACGGTCCCGGATACCGGCTGCCCCTCGCGCACGGCGACCTCCACGACGGTGGGACCCACGTCGAGCTCGAGCACGACCCTCGTGACGGGCTGGTACACGTCGACCAGGCGGAGTCTCACGAGCTCGCAGGCGGTGCCGACACTCGGGTGGCCGGCGAAGGGCAGCTCGAGGGCAGGCGTGAAGATGCGCACGCGCGCGTCGCCGTCGCCCTCGGGCGGCAGGATGAACACGGTCTCGGAGAGGTTCATCTCGCTGGCGATGGCCTGCATCTGCACGGCGGTGAGCCCCTCGGCCTCCGGGAAGACCGCCAGCGGGTTGCCGGAGAACGGGCGATCCGTGAACACGTCCAGCTGGGTGAAGGGCAGTGTCCTCATGCGTGTGACTCCTCCCCGCCGGCCAGCAGGTCGGCGATGCCTCGTTCGTCGACGGTCCCAGGGCGCAGGATACGCCAGGCGCCGTCCTCCTCGTAGCTGCTCAGGTCGACGACCGCAGACGCCTCGCCGCCGACCGGCCCCGCGTCGAGGACGAGGTCGCAGGCGGCCAGCAGGCCGCCGTCCACCTCGTCCACGGACCGCGGGGCCTCTCCCCCGCTCGGGTTGGCGCTGGAGGCGAGCAGGGGGAACGGCAGCTCGCCGAGCGCCCGGGCAGCTGCGGGCCAGGCCGGCACCCGGACGCCCAGTGTGGCCACGCCCGTCTCCCCGACGCTCCCCAGCGCGTGCAGCGGCACCTCTCCCGCCGGAGGGACCGCGACGTCTGTCGGGCAGGGCACCACCAGCGTGAACGGCCCCGGCAGGAGACGGCGAACCGCCTCGAGCAGCCGGGGCCCCAGCTCGAGCGAAGCCTCGAGCAGCCCCAGTGACGCATACACGACCTGGAGCGGCTTGCCCGCTTCGCGACCCTTGGCGGCGACCAGCGCCTCGCGCACCGCCGGCGTCACCGCCCCGCCCAGGCCGTACACGGTGTCGGTAGGGAAGCAGGCGAGGCGCGCGCCGGCCAGCAGCCCGGCCAGCCGCCGCGCGTCGGCACCCTCCGGGCCGGCCAGGTCCACGACGAGCGGCCCGGTCACGGCGCCGCAGAGATCGTGCGGGTGACCGGCCTCACGGTGCGCCTGACTCCGTCCCCGAGGAGGCGGCGACCGGGCGCACAGGCACGCCGCGTGCGGCGAGGTACTCCTTGGTCTCGGCGATGGAGTACGTGCCGTAGTGGAAGATGCTGGCCGCGAGCACTGCGTCGGCTTCGCCGTCGAGCAGGCCGGCGGCGAGGTGCTCGAGCGTGCCGGCGCCGCCGGAGGCGATCACCGGCACGCCGACCTCGCGGGCCACCGCGCGCGTGAGCTCGAGGTCGTAACCGTCGAGCGTGCCGTCGCGGTCCATGCTCGTGAGCATGAACTCGCCGGCTCCGAGCTCCGCGGCGCGCGCCGCCCACTCGACGGCGTCGATGCCGGTGGGGGTGCGGCCGCCGTGCAGGTAGACCTCCCAGCGCGGCGGGCGGCCCTCCTCCCCGCGCCCGGGGATGCGGCGCGCGTCGATGGCGACCACGATGCACTGCGCCCCGAACCGCTGCGAGCAACGGCGGACCAGCCCGGGGTCCTGCACGGCGGCGGTGTTCATGGAGACCTTGTCGGCGCCGGCCGCCAGCACCGCGCGCACGTCGTCCACACTGCCGAGGCCGCCGCCGATGGTGAACGGGATGAACACCTGGTCCGCGCAGCGCGCCGCGAGGTCGATGATGATGTCGCGGCGCTCGTGCGACGCCGTGATGTCGAGGAAGATGAGCTCGTCCGCGCCCTCGGCGTCGTAGCGCGCCGCCAGCTCGACGGGGTCGCCGGCGTCGCGGATGCCGACGAAGTTGACGCCCTTAACGACCCTGCCGTCGCGGACGTCGAGGCACGGGATGATGCGCTTGCGGTGCACGGGGCCCCTCAGCGGGCGAAGACTGCGAGCGCGTCGGGCAGCGTGAACGACTTCTCGTAGAGCGCCCGTCCGACGATGACGCCCACCACCTTGGGCTCCTCCAGCCGCCTCAGCCGCCTGAGGTCGTCGAGCAACGCGATGCCGCCGGAGAGGATGATCTCGAGCGGCGACACCTCGGCGAGGTCCTTGAGACCCACGAGGTTGGGTCCGCCGAGCATGCCGTCGCGCGCCGTGTCCGTGTACACGACCCGCGTGACGCCCCGCTCCGCCAGCAGCTTGACCATGCGGATGGCGCTCATCTGCGACCGCTGCTGCCAGCCGTGCGTGGCGACCATGCCGTCCGTGCAGTCGAGACCGACCACGAGGCGGCCGCCGAGCCAGTTGACGGCGTCGCCGAGCAGGTCCTGTGCCGTGACGGCGGCGGTCCCCATGACGACCCAGTGCACGCCGACCCCGGCCATGTAGGCGAGCGACTTGGGCGTGCGGATGCCGCCGCCGTACTGCACCGGGATGTCGAGCGCCTCGACGATCCGCTCGACGATCCTGAAGTTGGTGAGCTCGCCGGTGCGGGCCGCGTCGAGGTCGATGACATGCAACGCCTCGGCGCCCTGGTCCTGCCAGTAGCGGGCCAGCTCGACGGGGTCGTCGCTGAAGACCGTGACGTCGTCGAAGTCGCCGCGGCGGAGACGCACGGCCTTGCCGCCCTGGATGTCGACGGCTGGGAAGACGATCATGAGAGTCCGGCCTCCTGACGGATGGTGGCGACGAAGTTGCCGAGCAGCTGGAGCCCGACGGCGGAGCTCTTCTCAGGGTGGAACTGTACCGCCCATACGTTGTCGCGCGCCACTGCCGCGACCACCCGGCCGCCGTAGTCCGTGGTCGCCGCGACCACGGCCGGGTCGGTCGGGAGGGCGGCGTACGAGTGCACGAAGTAGACGATGGCCGGGGCCGGCAGTCCGCGGGCCATGCCCGCGCCGGCCGGCCCCCACTCCAGGTCGTTCCAGCCGATGTGCGGCACCTTGAGGTCGGTCGGCAGAAGCTCGACGGTCCCGCCGAGCACACCGAGGCCCGGCCGGCGGCCGCCTTCGCTGCTGCTCTCGAAGAGCAGCTGGAGGCCAAGGCACACGCCGAGGAACGGCGTGCCGGCCGCGATCCGCTCGAGGACCACGGCCCCCAGGCCGGTCTGCTCGAGCCGCGCGGCCGCGTCGCCGAAGGCGCCGACGCCGGGCAGGACCACGCCCGCGGCGCCGCGGACCTCCGCGGCGCTCTGCGTGACCCGCACGTCGGCGCCGCTGCGCGCCAGCGCCTTGGCGACGCTGGCGAGGTTGCCCATGCCGTAGTCCACGACGGCGACGCGCGGCGGGACGTGGGAGGGCGCGCCCACGGTCACTTCACAGCATGCCTTTGGTGGACGGGACCTCGTCAGCGCGGCCGTGACGGTCACACGCCTCGGCGAGCGCCCGCGCAAAGGCCTTGAAGACCGCCTCCACCATGTGGTGCGCGTCGCTGCCAGCGAGCAGGCTCACGTGCAGGGTCATCCCGCTCTCCGTGGCCAGCGAGCGGAAGAAGTGCGGCGTGAGGCTGGCGTCGAACTCCCCGATGCGCACCCCCGAGAGCCGCAGGTCGTGGGCGAAGTACGGGCGGCCGGAGAGGTCGAGGGCCACCTGGGCGAGCGCCTCGTCCATGGGCAGCAGAAACGCGCCGTACCGGCGGATGCCGCGCTTGTCGCCGAGCGCTTCGCGCAGCGCCTGCCCGAGGGTCAGTCCGATGTCCTCGACCGTGTGGTGCCCGTCTACGTGCAGGTCGCCACCCGCGCGCACCGTGAGGTCGAACCGGCCGTGGTGCGCGAAGAGCGTGAGCATGTGGTCGAGGAAGCCGATGCCGGTGACGACGTCCGCATGCCCGGTCCCGTCGAGGTCCAGGGTGAGGGTGATGTCGGTCTCGCTGGTGGCGCGTTCGATGCGCGCCCGGCGTGCGGGGAGCGGTGTCCCTTCGGCGCCCCCCTGGGTTGATCGAGTACGGCTGTCCATTGCCAGCTCCTCACTCGGCCCGGAGGCGGGCGGAGAGCGCGTGAGCGCGCAGGCCCTCCTCCTCGGCGATGACCGCCACCTGCGGCGCCAGGGCGGCGGCGGCGGGGCCGTCGAGTTCTACCACAGCCACGCGCTTGCGGAAAGTGTCGACCGAGAGGCCCTGGCCGAAGCGGGCGGAGCCTCCGGTGGGCAGCACGTGGTTCGTCCCCGCGATGTAGTCGGCGAAGGCGGTGGCGGCGCAGGGCCCGACGAAGACGGCGCCGGCGTTGCGCACCCCGGCGAGCAGGCCTTGTGAGTCCGTGCAGTGCAGCTCGAGGTGCTCCGGCGCGAACGCGTTGCTCAGGGCGAGCGCCGCGTCACGGTCCGGGCACTCGACGACGGCGACGCCATCCGTGGCGATCCCCAGCTCGGCGGAGAGCCGGCCGACTGCTGCCGCGACGGGTGCAGCGAGCGCGCCGCCGACGTCCGCGAGGCACGCCATGGCGCCTGACCCGTGCTCGGCCTGGGCGAGCAGGTCTGCGGCCAGCCACTCCGGCTCGCCCGTCTCGTCGGCGATGATGAGCACCTCACTCGGGCCGGCCAGGCTGTCGATGCCGACCTCGCCGACGAGGAGCCGTTTGGCCTCGGTGACGTAGGCGTTGCCGGGGCCGACGACGACGTCGCAGCGCGGCACGCGGGCAGTGCCGAGCGCCATGGCCGCGACTGCCTGGGCGCCGCCGATGGGATACAGGTGCTCGATGCCGAGCAGGGCGCAGGCGGCGGCCACGCCGGCGGCCGCGCCGCCGCCCGGTCGAGGCGGCGAGCAGACGACGATGCGCTCGACGCCGGCCACCTGCGCCGGGATCGCCGTCATGAGCACGGACGACGGATAGTCGGCGAGGCCGCCGGGCACGTAGAGCCCGGCGGCCGCCAGCGGGACGACCTCCTGCCCCACGACCTGGCCCTGGGCCAGGGTCGCCCGCCACGGCGCGACCGCCTCGCGCTCGTGGTAGGCGCGGATGTTGGCGGCAGCCGTCTCGAGCGCCGCGCGGAGCGACGGCGCGAGTGCGTCCAGCCGGGCCCGCAGCTCGGCGGCGGGCACGGCGTACTCGTCCTCGAGCGCGACGCCGTCGAGGCGCAGCGTCTGCTCCCGGACGGCGTCGTCGCCGCGGACCCGCACGTCGGCGACGATGGCCGCCGCCGCGGCGTGCACCTCGGCAGGCGGCGGCGCCAGCGCCCTCAGCGTCGCAACGATCGCACCCACGTCGTCGTTCCAGGGCACGTGTCTCATGTGTCCTCCAGGGCGGCGCGCAGCCGGTCGATGAGGGCGGCGAAGTCGGCTCGCCGAAGGACGCGCGCCGCTCGCGAAGCCACGAGGTGGGCACTGCAGGTGGCGACGATGGCGCGCGTCTCGAGGTCCGGGACGCCCGCCAGGCCGGTGCGGACGCGCGCCTTGAGCTCCACGACGCCGTCGGCGAGCCCCAGGGCCGGCGCCAGGACGGGCTCGTCCAGGACGAAGACGTCCGGTTGGGCGCCGCTCTCGTCGAAGTAGCGACGCGCCGTGTCGGGATGCCTGGTGGCCACCCGTAGTCGCCGGTCCGCCCGCACCGACGTCGGGGCGACGGCGAACACCAACTCGTCGCGGCAACGGCACAGGTCGAGGAGGTCTGCCGCCCCCAGCCGTCCCTCGAGGAGATGGTCGCTGCCGACCACACCGGCGTCGAGCGCCCCCCGGTCACAGGCGCGCAGCACGTCGCCAGCGGAGCCGAGGAACCAGGTGGTGGAGCCGGCGGCGATGAGGGCGGGAGGCTCGCCGTCGCGAAGCGCGTCGGCCGGCAGGCCTGCCGCAGCGAGCAGGTCGAGCACGTCCGGCGGCGGCGCGCCGGCATCGCAGGCGAGGCCGATCCTCATCAAAGCCCCAGTGCCGCGGCGATCTCGCCCGGGTCGCCGCCGACCTCACGTCCGTCGGCGAGGCGGAGCACGTACGCGCCGCCGCGGCGCACCAGGAGCGGCGGCCCGACTCCCGTGGCGTCCTCGGGGAGCGCCGAGACGGGGACGCCGGCGCGGCGCAGCTCCGCGGCCCGCACCGGCGCCTCGAGACCGCCGACGAAGGGGATGGCGGCCGGCGGGATGACGAGGCCCACGCCGGCTTCATCCAAAGCGTCGGCGGCGCGGTCGACGGCGACGGCGAACCCGACGCCCGGGATGTCCCACTCAAAGCGCGCCGGCAGGCCATCGTACCGGCCCCCGGTGGCGACCGGCAGCCCGACGCCGGGCGCATAGGCCTCGACGATCAGCCCGGTGTAGTAGCCGAGTTCCTGGATGAGGCCGAAATCGAAGGCGAGGTGCCGGCCGAACCCGGCGTCCTCGACGAGGTCGCGCACGCGCGCGAGCCGGGCGACGGCCTCACGCATCACCTCGTTGCGAGCCAGCTTGCGCGCCTGCGAGAGGATGTCCTCCCCGCCGCTCAGCTCGAGGACGCGCCACAGGATCCTGAGCGCGTCCTCGTCCACCGCGGCGTTGCCGGCCACGCTCTCCATGAGCGGGTAGTCGCGGTCGGCGAGCGCCTGGGTGAAGGTCTCGCGGTCGTCCTCGGCGAGCCCGAGGGAGTCGATGAGCGCCCGCTGGTAGGCGGCGGACCCCAGCGTGACGGTGAACTCGGGCAGGCCGATCCCCGCGAGCGCGTCGCAGAGGAGCGTCACGCACTCGGCGTCGGCCTCGGCCCAGTCCAGCCCGAGCAGCTCGGCGCCGGCCTGCCGGAACTCGCCGTCCTGGCCCCGCTGCGGCGCCCAGGGACGGATGCTCGGGGCCACGTAGCAGAAGCGAAGCGGCAGGGGATCGTCGTCGCAGCGGTCGGCGGCCATGCGCGCCACGGAGATCGTCATGTCGGTGCGCACCATGAGCTCGTGGCCTTGCTCGTCGTGCAGGCGGTAGCCCGCGGCGAGCGTGGCGTCGTCCGGCGCCTCGAGCGTCTCGGCGAACTCGAGCCAAGGGGTGCGCACCTCACCGTAGCCGTACGCGGCGAACCGCTCGCGGAGCCGGTCCTCGACCGCCCGCAGCCGCCGCGTCTCGGGCGGCAGCACGTCCCGCATGCCCTCAGGGATCACGTGACTCCTCCTCGCGCCGCCGCGTCAGCCGACCCCGATGCAGCTCTCGCCGAGCAGCGCCTTGAGCTCGGCATACAGGCCGGCGACGGGCTCCACGCGCAACTTGTCCCCCACGCGCAGACGCGCCCGCTGCTCGCCGTTCACCATCTGCAGCACCACCGGCACCGATCCGGGGAAGTCGGACAGCACCCGCTTGAGGTCGTCGATGACCGTGGGCGCGACGCACCCTGCGTCGATGACCACCGTGAGCGGGTGGTACTCGCTCACGCCGTTGAACGGCACGACCTCGATCACGGCCAGGACGCTGTCGCCCTCGGCGCGCTTCTCGATGCGTCCCTTGACCTTGACGATCGCGTCCTCGACCAGCACGTCGCGGTACTGCTCGAACACCTTGGGCCAGGCACGGCATTCCACGGCGCCGTCCACGTCCTCGAGGCGGAAGAGGAGCCACACACCGCCGTTCTTGCTCACGCGCTTCTGGGCGTTGGCGACGATGCCGCCGGTCCAGGTGACGGCCCCGTCGTGCGCGTCGCCCAGCGTGCCGACGGGCATCTCGATCTCGTCCCGCAACTGCTCGCGCAGGCCCTGGAGCGGGTGGGCCGAGACGTACAGGCCGAGGGCCTCCTTCTCGGCCTTGAGCTTGGTTGCCTGGTCGAACTCGCACTGTGGGACCACCGGCCTCGGGTGACCGCTGTCCTCGGCCGCGACCAGGTCGAACAGGCCGGTCTGGCCGTGGGCCGCGTCCTTGCGCCGGCGCTCCCCATCGGCCATGGCGAGAGGGAGCGCCTCGAGCATGCCGCGGCGCGGGTCGCCGGTGCTGTCGAAGGCGCCGGCGCGGATGAGCGCCTCGAGCACCCGCTTGTTGGCCATCTGCGAGTCGACGCGGGCGCAGAAGTCGTAGATGGACTCGAACGGACCGCCCTCCTCGCGCGCCGCGATGATCGCCTCGATGGCGCCGACGCCGACGCCCTTCACGGCGTTCATGCCGAAGCGGATCTTGCCGTCCACGACCGTGAACTCGACGTCGCTGGTGTTGACGTCCGGAGGCAGGACCTCGATGCCCATCTCGTGGCACTGGTGGACGTAGAACGGCACCTTGTCCTTGGTGTTCATGACGCTGCTGACCAGCGCCGCCATGTACTCGACCGGGTAGTTGGCCTTGAGCCAGGCGGTGCGGTAGCTGATCATCGCGTAGCAGGCGGCGTGACTCTTGTTGAACGAGTAGTCGCCGGTGGCCTCGAAGTTGGCCCACATCTTATTGGCCACTGCCTGGGGGACGCCCTTCTCGGCGAGCCCCTCCATGAGGGGCTCCTTGAGCGTGGCCATCAGCTGCTTGTTCTTCTTGCTGATGGCCTTGCGCAAGTCGTCCGCCTGGGCGGGGCTGAACCCGCCGACCCGGCGGGCGATGGCCATGTACTGCTCCTGGTAGATGGTCACGCCGTGCGTCGGCTCGAGGATGGGCCGCAGGGCCTCGTGGTCGTAGACGACCGAGGCCGGGTCCTTCTTGTTGCGCGCGTACGTGGGGATGTACTGCATGGGCCCGGGCCGGTACAGGGCCACGATGGCGATGAGATCCTCGAACTCGGTGGGGCCGATCTCGCGCAGCGCCTCCTTCATGCCGGCGCTCTCGAACTGGAACACGCCGGTGGAGTCGCCGCGGGCGAGCATCTTGTACGTCTTCTCGTCGTCCAGCGGCACCCGGTCGATCTCGATGCACTCGCCGCGCGTCTTCTCGATGATCTCGAGCGCCCTCTCGATGACGTCCAGGTTGCGCAGGCCGAGGAAGTCCATCTTGAGGAGGCCGAGCCTGGCCACGTCGTTCATGTCGAACTGCGTGACGAGCTCGGCGTCCCCCTTCTGCTGCAGCGGCAGATACTCGGTGAGCGGCTTGTCGCTGATGACCACCGCCGCCGCGTGGATGGAGTCGTTGCGGATGAGCCCCTCGAGGCTCATGGCGAGGTCGACGACCTCCCGGACCTCCTCGTCGGCGTCGTAGGCCTGCCTGAGCTCGCTGCCGGGCAGCATGGCCTGGGCGAAGGTCGCCGGCGGCGCCTGCTCGGGAATCATCTTGGCGATCTTGTCGCCCACGGCGTACGGCTTGCCCATGACGCGCGCGGCATCGCGGACGGCCGCGCGCGCCGCCATGGTGCCGAAGGTGATGATCTGGGCGACCCTGTCGCGGCCGTACTTGCGCGCCACGTAGTCGATGACTTCTTCGCGGCGCGCCACGCTGAAGTCCATGTCGATGTCCGGCATGCTCTTGCGCCCCGGGTTGAGGAAGCGCTCGAACAGCAGGTCGTACTTGAGCGGGTCGATGTCGGTGATGCCCAGCGCGTAGCTGACGATGGACCCGGCGGCCGACCCGCGGCCGGGTCCTACGGCGATGCCGTTATCCTTGGCGTACTTGACGTAGTCCCAGACGATGAGGAAGTAGGCGTCGAACCCCATCTCGCCGATCACGCCGAGCTCGAAGTCGAGTCGCTCCAGCACCTCCCGGCCGGGGTCCGCGCCGTAGCGCCTGACGATGCCCTGCTCGCACAGCTGGCGCAGGTACGAGGCCTCCGTGAAGCCGTCGGGCACGGGGTAGGTGGGCAGCTTGTAGTCGCCGAAGTCGAGTTTGAGATTGCAGCGCTCGGCGATCTCCACGGTGGCGGCGGTGGCGCCGGGGTACTCGCGGAAGCGCTCCTCCATCTCCTCGGCGGACTTGAGATAGAACTCGTCGCTGCCGTAGCGCATGCGGTTCTCGTCGGCGAGGTTGCTCTGCGTCTGGATGCAGAGGAGCGCGTCGTGTGCGTAGGCGTCCTCGTGGCGCAGGTAGTGCACGTCGTTGGTCGCCACGGTCTTGAGGCCGGCCTGCTCGGCCAGCCGCGCGAGCCTGGGCAGCAGCTCGCGCTGCTCGGGCAGGCCGGCGTCCTGCATCTCGACGTACACGTTCTCCGCGCCGAGCAGTTCCTTGAGGCGCAGGACCTCTGCGAGCGCTGCGTCGTCGTTGCCGTCGCGCAGCAGCAGGGCGACCTTGCCGCTCATGCAGCCGGTGAGCGCGATGAGGCCCTCGTGGTGCCGGCTGAGGAGGTCCCAGTCAGCCCGCGGCTTGTAGTAGTAGCCCTCGATGTAGGCCTGCGTGGAGAGCTCCACGAGGTTCTTGTAGCCGGTCTCGTCACGCGCCAGCAGGGTGAGGTGCGCGTTGCGCTCCTTGACGCCCGCGCGGCTGTGCCTGTCGGTGGCCACGTAGAGCTCGAGCCCGACGATGGGCTTGATGCCCTCCTTCTGGGCGGCACTGTAGAACTTGACGGTGCCGCCCAGCGTGCCGTGGTCGGTGAGCGCCACGGCCGGCATGCCCAGCTCCTTGGCCCGCTTGACGAGCTCCTCCACCCGGCACGCACCGTCGAGCAGCGAGTACTCGCTGTGCACGTGCAGATGGACGAAATCGGCGGCCATGGATGAGCCGGATTCTAGCATGGAGGGCGCCCCGGCCGGGGGAGCTCTCCGCATCCCTCATACCCCCCAGAGTATGCGGGAGGACTGCCCGTCGGCCCCGCTCAGCAGCATCCGAGCGATCCTCTGCGACCGAAGAGGGAGCAGGCCACGAGCCGTCGCGGCCCACCAATCTGATAGTGCCGGCCGGGACCAGTGAACATCCGGGCCCCGGCGGATGGCCTCGGGCGGCCGCCTGCAGCCGTAGACTTGCCGGGAAGCAGGCGGCATGAGACTGCCGCCCCACTGCTCCCGCCGTCCGGGGAGTCCCTTCCGGCGACCGGGCAGATAGCGCGTGACGCGGAGCCGGGCGCCCGAGTGCGGGCTACCGGCGTGTCAGGGGAGCCTCACGCCGACTGACGCCGGATCCTACTCCCCGTCGCCGCGGGCCCGGCCGCGCAGCATCCCGTACTCGATGGAGTCGACGAGAGCCTCCCAGCTCGCCTCGATGATGTTCTCGCTGACGCCGATGCTGCCCCAGCTCTCCTCGCCGTCGCTCGCGTCCAGCAGGACGCGCGTGACGGCGCCGGTGCCCTTCGTCTCGTCCAGGATCCGCACCTTGTAGTTGACCAGCTCGATGTCCGCCAGGTGAGGATACTTGCTCACGATCGCCTGGCGGAGCGCGGAGTCGAGTGCGTTGACCGGGCCGTTGCCCTCCGCCGTGCTGATGATCCGCTCGCCGCCGACGTGCACCTTGATGGTCGCCTCGACCACCGCGCGGCCGTCCTCCCGCTTCTCGACGATGACCCGGAAGCTCTCGAGGCGGAAGAGCGGCTCGTGCGGCGCCAGCGCCTGACGGAGGAGCAGGTCGAACGAGGCGTCGGCGGCCTCGTAGTGGTAGCCCTCGTGCTCGCGCGCCTTGAGCCGCCGGAGGACCGTGGCGACGCGCGCGTCGTCGCCCTCGAGCTGCAAGCCGAGCTCCTGCGCCTTGCGCACCACGGCGCCCTTGCCCGACAGTTCGCTGATGACGACGCGCTGCTCGTTGCCGACCTTGGCGGGGTCGATGTGTTCGAAGGTCTGCGGGGCCTTCTCGACCGCCGCGACGTGCAGGCCGCCCTTGTGGGCGAAGGCGGACCGACCCACGTAGGGCGCATGTGCCCAGACCGCCGCGTTGACCACGTCGGCCACGAAATGCGACGTCTCGGTGAGGCGCCGGAGCTGCCCGTCGGTGACGACGTCCAGGCCCAGCTTGAGCTTGAGCGCCGGGATGATGCTGCTGAGGTTGGCGTTGCCGCAGCGCTCACCGTAGCCGTTGATCGTCCCCTGCACCTGGCGGGCGCCGGCCTCCACGGCGACGAGGCTGTCGGCGACGGCGCAGTCGCTGTCGTTGTGGACGTGGACGCCGACGACGACCTCCGGCAGCGCGGCGGTGACGTCGCGGACCACCTCCGAGACGAACGACGGCAGACTGGCGCCGTTGGTGTCGCAGAGACAGACGGCCGCGGCCCCGGCCTCCGCGGCCGCGGCGACGCAGCGTAGCGCGTACTCCCTGTCGTCGCTCCAGGCGTCGAAGAAGTGTTCGGCGTCGTAGACCACGCGCTTGCCCTGGCCGACGAGGAAGCCGACCGACTCGTCGATCATGCGCAGGTTCTCGTCGCGGCTCACGCGCAGGACCTTGCGGAGGTGCAGGCCCCAGGTCTTGCCGACGATGGCGACGGTGGGCGTGAAGACCTCGGCCAGCACGCGCAGGCCGTCGTCGGCCGCGGCCGGCGCGCCCTTGCGGCGGGTCATGCCGAAGGCGACGAGCTCCGCGTTCGCGAACCGCTCGTCGCGCATGCGCCGGAAGAACTCGATCTCCTTGGGATTGGAGGCCGGGAACCCACCCTAGATGAAGTCGATGCCGAGCTCGTCGAGCTTGTGGGCGATGCGCACCTTCTCGTCGACCGAGACCGACATGCCCTCCTGCTGCATGCCGTCCCGCAGCGTGGTGTCGTAGAGTTGTACCTTCCGCTCGACCATCGTCGGGTCCTCCCCGGCCGGACGCCGGGCGGCGGGCGCGTCGCGGCCGCCGCCGCCTCTGCTACTTCCGCGCGTACTGCATGAAGTGGCCGAACTCCTCGTCCTTGCCGGAGGTGATGGCCGCGAACCGCTCCTGCACGCGCCTCGTGATGGGGCCAGGCTCGCCGATGAGGTGGTCGTCGACCTCGCGGACGGGCACGATCTCGGCGGCCGTCCCCGTGAAGAACAGCTCGTCGGCGATGACGAGGTCGCTGCGCGAGAGCGTGCGCTCGCTGCACTCGATACCCTCGCTCTCGGCCACCTGCATCACGATGCTCCGCGTGATGCCCTCGAGCACGCCGTCGCTCGGCGGCGGCGTCATGAGCTTGCCGTCGCGCACGCAGAAGATGTTCTCACCCGAGCCCTCGGCCACGTGCCCGTGCTCGGTGAGCATGACGGCCTCGTCGTAGCCGGCCTTGAGCACCTCGACCTTGGCGAGGATGCTGTTGAGGTACTGGCCGGACGCCTTGGCGGCGCGGGCCAGCGACGTGTGGTCGAGCGACTGGATGCTGCTCGTCTTGGCGCGCACGCCGTGCCGCACGCCCTCGTCGCCGAGGTACGACCCCCACGGCCAGGCGGCGACGAGCACGTTGATCGGCGCGTCGAGCGGAAAGATGCCCATCTCGCCGTAGCCGCGGAACACGAGCGGCCGGATATAGCAGGCGTCGAGCCCGTTGCTCTCCAGGACCTCGAACGTGGCGTCGTACAGCTGCTCGACGGTGTACGGCAGCTCCATGTAGTAGAGCTTGGCCGAGCGCACCAGGCGATCGAGATGCTCGGTGAGGCACAGCACCGCCGGCCCCTTGTCCGTCTTGTACGCGCGGATCCCCTCGAAGACCCCCGAGCCGTAGTGCAGCGCGTGGGTGAGGACGTGGACCCTGGCGTCCGCCCACGGCACCAGGCGGCCGTCCATCCAGATCGTGTCCATCTCGGGGATCGGGGTCATCGTCTTCCTCCTCGGTGCAGGTCACCCGTCGGCGGCCACCGGCGGGTCGTGAGAATCGTCTCGTCGTTGCTCAGTCTCGCCTCGGACGCTCCCGCGTCATACTCGCTCGGCCACGAGGTCCCCGACCTCGCTCGTCGAGTAGCCCATCTGGCCGGAGGCCATGCTCTTCATCTTCGTGCCGGTCACCTCTTTGGCCGCGCGTTCGACGTCCTCGGCCGCCTGCTCCTCGCCCAGCGTCTCGAGCATCATCGCGCCCGCGGCGATCGCCGCGATCGGGTTGATGACCCCCATCCCGGTGTACTTGGGAGCGGACCCCCCGATCGGCTCGAACATGCTGACGCCCTGCGGGTTGATGTTGCCGCCGGCGGCGACGCCCATCCCGCCCTGGGTGATCGCGCCCAGGTCGGTGATGATGTCGCCGAACATGTTGCCGGTGACCAGGACGTCG